>CAYZFW010000229.1:0-5349 GCA_964477615.1 uncultured Phycisphaeraceae bacterium
ACCACCGAATTTGAGAAGATCGACCGCTGCAAGCCCGGTGAATCCGGGGGCGTCGATCATCGGCCGCGCGTCCTTCTGGGCAAGATGGGCCTCGACGGGCACGACCGCGGCGTGAAGGTCATCGCCCGCGCGCTCCGCGATTCCGGCGTTCACGTTATCTATTCCGGCCTGTGGCAGACGCCCAAGTCGCTCGCGATCTCCGCACGCGACGAGGACTGCGACTCCATCGCCGCTTCGATGATGTCGAACTCGCACCTGGTGCTGGGTCCGAACCTGCTCGAAGCGCTGCGGAGTGTCGGGCGGCCTGATCTCCCGGTGCATATGGGGGGGATCATCCCGCAGAACGACATCCCGGTGCTGATGAACGCCGGCGTGAAGCGGATCTTTACCACGGGTGTTGGCCTTCTTGACATCGTCGAGGCCGTGAAGTCCGAGGTGCGGGAACTGCCTGTGACGGTTCCGTCGGCGCACCCCACGGCCCAACTGGCACGCGACATCAGCCTGGCGCACCTGGGCCGTCCGCTGCGTGGGAACGCCGTGAAGCGCCGGCCCAAGCGTGTGATCGGCGTGACGGGTTCTCCCGGCGCGGGCAAGAGCACGCTGGTGGCGGCGCTGGCCTCCGAGCACGCACGGCGGTCTGAGTCTGACGCGTCGCTGGGCAAGGTGGCCGTGGTGGCGTTTGACCCGATGAGCCCCATCACCGGCGGGGCGCTGCTTGGTGACCGGCTCCGCGTCGACTTCAACCGCCTGGGCGAGAGCGTGTATTACCGCTCACTGGCCATCAGCGGCGAGGACTATGCGACGCTGAACCCGATTCTGGAATTGATCGGCGGGGCAGGGTTCGACACGGTGTTTGTGGAGACCGTCGGCGCCGGCCAGAACGAAACGAGAATCCGCAAGCACGCCGACCGCACGGCGGTGGTGCTGGTGCCGGGCATGGGCGACGCGATCCAGATGGACAAGGCGGGGATTCTGGAGATCGCCGACGTGTTCGTGTGCAACAAAGCCGACCATCACGGGCAGAACGAGCTGATGCGCGACCTACGGGATATCGCGGGGCGTCGCACGGTGATCGAGACGATTGCGACGCAGGGGAAGGGGATTGTGGAGTTGTACGAAATCCTGATGCGCTAGACGGATTCATCAGGCGGACGGGCTGGCTGGATCGCCGCAGGTTGATCGATCCCGTGTGGTCGCGGCGACTTGGCTGTGTCCATGCCCGTCGGATCGGCACTTGGAGTTGTAAGCCCCTTCTTCGACAGCGACGTCGTCACAAGAACGAAGGCCAGAACACAGGTCAGGGCCACGCCCAATGGCAGCGTCACCAGCGCGGTGTTCCAGCCGCCGAGCCCCGTGACGACACCGATCAACGCCTCCGGCGCGAAACTCTGGATCAGAACACTCCGCCTCCTGCTCGGCGGATGAACGAGCGACGCAGGTGCTGCCATTCCGAGGGCAAATGCCGCTTGAACGATGACCGTGAGAACGATCGCCGCCAGAGCAAAGAGGAAATACCCCAGACCAAGCAGCCCATCAGGGCTCGGCGGCACCTTGAAACAGCGGATCATCTGCACCAGCGCAAACGCCCCGCCCATCACCGCCCACGTCGCGATCCACACCAGCCCGAACCCCACCGCCCGCGCGGTACGCACTGTCGTCTCCACTCGCTCCTTCGACCGATCCGGCGGCGGTGGCAGCGGATCACGGAACTTGTAACTGACGCTCATGGTCTCAGGATACCCGACCGCCGTGCCAACGAGGTCCGTTTGCACGGGCTTCGGTGCTGTTCGATTGGGGGGATTGACATCATGGCCGAGGATCGGCCTTCGCCCTGCGACCCTCGGCCCGCAAAGCGGGCCGCGACTGGCAACCATCCATTCGCCCGCTTCGCGGGCGATAGCCGACTTCCATCAAGCCTTCCATGGTTCGTCCGCGCCGGGAGGTGTGAGCCGCGCTTTGCCGCACTCGGGGCAGACACCGCCTTTGCTGCCCCGCAGGTCGTAGCCGCAGAACTGGCAAGCCGACGCCGGGAAGACGGCGACGTCGGGGAGAATCAGCCTTGCGAGCCCGCTCATGAAAGCCGCCGTCGCCGCACACGCGATGGCGGCGAGTTCCGGAGCGGCCGAACCTCGCAGCAGGATCACCCACGCCACCGCGGCACCCAGAGCCGGTCCAAAGACGACGAGTGAGGCCAAGACAAGGGACTTGCGGTGGATCGCAGGAGAGATGATCCCGCCTGTGACAACGCCGGTGAGGACACCGAGAGTGCCGCCCGAAGCGAATCCCAGCTCGGGGACCAAAGGCCGCGACAGGCCCGCCGCGATGATGCCGCAAAGCGTGAATGCCGCGACAGAGATGAAATAGAAGGCGACGAGTCGAACGCCCTTATCGGCTGCGATGGCTTGGGATTGTTTCAAGCCGCACTGCTGCTGGGAGGTTGTCGATCGCGCGCTGCACCGCACTCGGGGCAGACTCCCATCCGGAGCCCGCGAACGTCGTACCCGCAGCCGGGACACGAAGGTGTCCGAGGCGGTGGTGCAGGTCGAGGAACGTCTGGCAGCATGATGCCGACGAGAATAGCCATTAAAAACGAGACCGCCCAGCAGGTCCCCATGGAGGCAAGGGGCATCCCTTGGCCACTGATTGATACGAGACAAGTCAGAACGGTCGTGGGGATGAACACGATGGTGGCCGCGCGAGCAATCGGCTTCTCATAGATGATGAACGTGATTGGCACGATGCAAATCAGTCCGAATGCGGCCCCAACAAATGCGCCGATCCCGGCAACTGACGCACCTCCCATTCCCGGCATCAGCGTTGCCGCCAACGCTCCGAGAAGTGTAAACCCGAGCAGCATGAGCACAACGCAACCAAGAACTCGAATCGCCGTGGAATTCACGTCCGTTGTTTGCGGCATGTCTGAAACGATACCTTCTCTTCCGCCTCCAGAGCACCCAAAACTTGAGTCGGCGCTTCTCGCTCCCAAATGTGCGGTACTGCCCGAGAATCCCGTATAGGACGTCATAGGCATCGCACTTCTCGGACGCACTCACGCCCGGCAGATTCAAGCCAAGGACGAGCATTTTCTCGAAGGATTTGCCGCATTGCCCCCGAACATCACGTGCCAATCCGCTATCCTGTGTCCTTCAGTCCTGCCCGCATCCGGACGACGAGAGAAGGTCCGGGATCGGGGAATCGCGTTCGTTGATCGAGCCAGAGCCGGCGTCGCCGCGCGGAAGCGTTGTGAACGCCCAACGAGGAGAGTGACCGAGATGTCTTCCCGCGCACGCACCGCCTTTGCGCTTTCGAGCGCCGCCGCTTCGCTGCTCACCCTCGCCGGGAACGCCGACGCGCTGATCCTCAACGGCGGTCCCTCGGCCCGCCCCGATGCCAGCTTTGTCGGCGCGTTCAACGGCGGCACCGCCGTCGCCGTCGGGCCGCGCGAGATTCTCACCGCGGCGCACGTGGGCGGCTCCCGCGGCGACCGCTTCTGGCTCGGTGGCGTTGGCTACAAGGCTGTCAGCACGATCACCAGCGACACCGCCGACGTCATGCGCGTCACCCTCGACCGCGACCTGCCGGGCTATTACCCCATCGCCGACACCGCGGCACGCAAGGGCGCACGCCTCATCGTCGCGGGCTTCGGCGTGACGGTCGATTCGTTCTCCAAGGGCGCGTACACGTGGTCGGATGAGCGCGCCGAGGTGTGGGGCTACAACCGCCTCGACGCCGCCCGCGACGGGCACCTGTGGTTCAAGTTTGACCGGCGCGGCGGCTCGCAGGAGGCGATCCTGACCCCCGGCGATTCCGGCGGCGCGGTGTTCACGACCGGGCCCGACGGTCAGTTGCAGCTCGTGGGCATCAACCGCGGGATTTACGCCGCCCGCAATGGGCGGAGCTCCTTCGGCGATACGTCGATCGCCGTGGACCTGACGAGGCTGGGTGGGTTCCTGGCGGGGCTGGCCGTGGTGCCGACGCCGGGGGCTCTGGGTGTGATGGTTGTTGCGGGGCTTTTCGCCTCGCGTCGGAAGCGGTGAACCGCAGCCGCACGTCACGAAACGGGAAGCCGTCTCACCCGCACGCGCTGATCCTCGGTGGTCACGAGCGAACCGGCACGGACATCCTCTTCGATCTCAGAAAGACACCGTGTGATCGCGAAGTTCACGGCCAGCGCGTGACGCTTCGCGAGCCGCAGCGTGATCACGCTGGGAAGGCTCTGGCCTGATCGGGCCACCAGCGCGGAGAAATCAAGGTCGAAGCACAAGATCGCCCGCGAATCCTCGGCCGCGAGACGAACGAGATCGTGGTCGGGAGCATCGGGCCGAAGTGCCTCCACCGCATGAACAACATCATGCCCATTTGAGCGGAGAAACTCGACGGTGGACCGTCCGATTGGGATGTCAGCCAAGATTCTCACGACGCGATCGCGGTTGAATGTTCACCGGCGAGTCTGGCACCGTACTTGAGCGCCGCGTCGATGTCTTCGGACTGAAGAAAGTCCCACTCTTTCAGAAGGTCTTCACGCGTCGACCCCTCGCCCAGCAGCGCGAGGATGTGCTCGACGGTCAGACGGTGCCCGCGGATGCAGGCCTTGCCGCCGCACTTGCCGGGCTCGACCGTGATTCGGGGGAAGACTTCCATACGTCAATCGTAGGAGCGGCGTGATGGCTAAGCCTTCGTCCCCTCCCGATCCGCCTGCTCCTTCCGCCGCCGCTTCAACTCGGCGTCGATGAAGCCGTCCAGATCGCCCGCCAGCACGTTCACCGGCGAGCCGCTCTCGTGGCCCGTGCGGTGGTCTTTCACACGTGAGTCGTAGAGCACATACGAACGAATTTGCGTGCCCCAGCCGCGGTCGATCGCGCCGCCCGCGGCGTCCTTGATCTGCGCGTCGCGCCGTTCCTGCTCCAACTGTTCGAGTTTGGCCTGCAGGATGCTGAGGGCCTGCTTCTTGTTCTGCCCCTGATCGCGGTAGGTGCTGCTCACCACCATAAAACCAGTCGGCTTGTGGACGACACGGATGGCCGAGGCGACCTTGTTGACGTTCTGCCCGCCGGGGCCGCTGGCGCGGACGAACGGGGTGATCTCGAGGTCCTTGTCGGGGATCTCGACGGCGGATTCCTCGAACTCGGGCGTGACGTCGACCGTTGCAAAACTGGTCTGGCGCTTGCCCTGCGCATTGAAGGGCGACACGCGGGCGAGGCGGTGGGTGCCGCGTTCGCACTTGATGTAGCCGAAAGGGTACGGTCCGCTGACCTTCAGCGTGACCGAGTCGAGCCCGACCTCGGTGCCGTAGGACTTTTCGATCTCCTCGATCTTCCACTCCGGGTGGCTCTTTTCCAGCCAGAGGAG
>CAYZFW010000230.1:0-1745 GCA_964477615.1 uncultured Phycisphaeraceae bacterium
GCGCGAGGCGCGGGTGCAGTCGATCCGTCAGGAGGTGTTCAACGCCGTCGACGCCATCTCGGCCGGATGGCAGCGGGTGCTGGCGACGCGGCAGGCGACGATCCTCGCGGCCCGCACGCTCGACGCCGAGCAGCGGCAGTTCGATGTCGGCCTCCGGACCAGCACGGACGTGCTGAACGCCGCGGCGACGCTGGCGGATTCCCAGCTTGCCGAGATCCGCGCTCTGACGGACTACCAGGTGTCGCAGATCGATCTCGCGTTCGCGACCGGCACGCTGCTGGGCCAGAGCCGTGTGTCGTGGGAACCACTCGATCCGCGTACCGACCCGACGGTGCCGGTGACGAACCCGGTCGCGCCCGCGGCATCGGAAGCGCCAGCGCAGGATTCGCCTGAGCCTGCGGCCCCGACGCCGTGACGCTCCGCGACTGGGACATTTTTTCGTTTGTTCGCGGGCTGTTCGCGTTTTCCCATCGGGACATGTGCCTATGCTCGGCGCGGAGGTGCGCGTGCCGAGATCGCCAGCGCGAGCCTGGGTGTGGATGGTTGCTGCGGGGCTGTCCGTCTGCGCCGCTCCGCTCCTGAACGCCGGGCAGCCGGCCGACGGCCTGCCCGCGGGCGACGGCGGGACTTCCGAATCGAATCTTGACCTCATGACCGGGCGCGACGCGGTCGTCACGCTGGATTCCGGCGATATTTTCCGTGGAAGACTCCTCGGCCACGGCGGCGGGATGCTGGCCCTGCGTAACGCGTACGCCGGCGAGTTCGAGGTGCCGCTGGAGCGCGTGAAGCGCGTTGAGGCGTGGGTGCCCCCGCCCACGAACCCCGTGCCGGTGGTGAACCCGCTCGTCACCTCGCCCGTTGAAACCGATATGCCGGTGATCCCGGGCAGCAGCGGGGGCGTGGCGGGCGTGGAAGTGGATCCCGCCGTGTTGCCCGCGCCCTCGCCCGATGCGGCCAAGCCGAAGGACGCGACCGCGAACGCGGCTGAGAAGCCTGCGCCGCCTCCGGCCCCCGCCGGGTACTGGCAGAAGTCGGAGTACTCGTTTGAGGCCGGCCTGTCGGGATCTTCCGGTCAGACGGAGCGGTCAAACCTCCGCTTTGGTTTCGCGGGTCGGTGGACGAACCCCGACGACGTCCTCACGTTCGACGCCCGCTATCTCTACACGCGACAACGCGACCAAACGGTGCAGGACCGTCTCGAGGCCAAGGTGCGGAACGAGTGGAGCAGTCTGGACTCGCCATGGCAGGTCTTCGCGGAATCGTCGGCAGAGTTCGACCAGTTCACGGCGTACGACGCGCTGCTGCGCGGCGGTGCGGGTGTCGGGTACCGCTTTGTTCGCAACGACAAGACGAGCCTCGTTGGGCGCGTCGGCGTCGGCTTCGTCAGGGAGTTCGGATCAGACGACGAGGACATCCGCCCCGAGGGCATCCTCGGCGTGGACTTCAGCCACAAGTTCGACACGCTGCAGAGTCTGGTCGTGAACGCCGAGGCGTTCCCCTCGCTGGAAGACCTTGGCCGGTACCGCACACGCACCCGGGCTTACTACGAGGTGCGGCTGAGCGAGAAGACGAACCTGAACTTCCGACTGGGCGTGGAGCACCGCTACGACAGCGATTCCGGCCAGCAGAACCCGGAGAACCTGGACTACGCCGCGACGTTTGTGATCCGGTTCTGACAGAGACCGGTGAACGGGCGATAGGGTGCCACGGCTTGGCGTCTGCGACAAGCCGTGTCCGCCGCGCCA
>CAYZFW010000230.1:1755-5343 GCA_964477615.1 uncultured Phycisphaeraceae bacterium
AGACACGGCTTGTCGCAGACGCCAAGCCGTGGCACGTGGGCCGATCCCGATGTTCAGCGATTGAATCGCAGGTGCCCGCGGCAGCGATTCTCGAACATCCCCGCCCCGCCCACCACGATGTCCTCGGTCGAATCAAACAGCCGCACGGTGTGCACGGCGGGCTCGCCGCAGACGGCGCACGGGGCGGTGAGCTTTGTCACCTCGTCGGCCTCGATGAGCAGCCGTGCCATCTCGCCGAAGGGCTCGTTCAGGCTCGTGCGATCAAGCCCTGCGAGGACCACCCGCCGCGACGGCGGGGCACCGTCACCCAGCAGCCGCATCACCGCATCATGCAGCCCGACACGGAAAAAGTGGGCCTCGTCGAGCGCGATCACCTCGGCGGTCTCGCGTGTCAACTCCGATGCGGAACCGATCGTTCGCGCGTCGAGCAGTGAACCCGTGTGCGTGGCGATGGCGGTGGGGTGGTAGCGGGTGTCGATGGCCGGCTTCAGCGCCGCCACGCTGTGCCCCGCGCGGGCCGCGGCCTGCAGGCGGCGGATGAGTTCCGTCGATTTCCCGGCGAACATCGGCCCGCAGATGACCTCGAGTCTCGGCATGGCCGGAGCGTACCGCGACGGACGACGCGTAGCATTCGGCCATGCGACGCCCCTTTCTTCCGATGCTCTCGGTGTGGTTCGGTCTTTGTGTGCCGCTTGCGCTGGCGCAGGACGGCCCGAAGCCCGCGACGCCCGATCCACTGTCTGGCCCCAGCGTGGAGGACGACGATTCCGGCCCGACGATCGTTGAACGGTCGTTCGATGGGACGCTCAAGCGGCTGGAGATCAGGCCCGAGGAGGCCGCGCTGGCGAAACTGCGCCTCACCACCGAAGAGCGTGCGGCGTCCGAAGGCGTGCTGCGGGCACGGGCGGCGATGCTCGACGGGATCGTTCGCGAGCACATCGAACTGCTGGTCCGACTGCAGACAGCCCGCGCCTCGGGGAACAACGAAGAGATCGGCAAGGTGAACAAGGAGTTCCGCGAGGCGATGCGCCCCCTCGCGGCCCGCGGCGGACTTGGCGCTGAGATCGCCGCGACGCTCGAACCTGCGAACGCACGACGGTACGACCGCATGGTCCGCGAGTACTACCGCGCCCTGCTCACCCAGAACCGCAAGGACATGCCCGACGCCGACCCGGTGCCCGAGGGCATGATGGACGGCGGCGTGATGCGCGACGAGATGGCACCGAAAGCCCCGAAAGAGAAGCGCGAGCCACGCAGGGCGGAGGCGGCGAAGCAGCTTTTGGAGGTGTTCGGGCAGGAGGTTCGGCGCAGCTATGAACGCATCGCTGCGGAGGGCCAATCGAGACTTGACGAGGTGGTGAAGCGGCTGTCGCTGGATGAGAAACAGGAAGCGAAGGTGCGGGAGATCGCGCAGGAGTTCGCCCAGAAAACGCGGCTGAACCCGACGCCGGCGCAGCGTGCCGAGGTGTTCCGAAAGGTACTCGCGGAACTGACGCCGGAGCAGCGGGCCAAAGCGCTCGACATTCTCCGCGGCGATGTCGAGTGATCGACAGCAGCGGCCCCGAGCACGGCCATCATCCCAGTCCCGCACTAAAGGAGTTCAGCGATCTGCACGGCGTTCAGCGCTGCGCCCTTGCGGAGCTGGTCGCCGCAGACGAAGACGTGGAAGCCCTTGTACTTGGTGCCTGGTCCCGAGCCCACGGAGTCCTGGCTTTCATCGCCGCGGATGCGCCCGACGAGGACATCGTCCTTGCCCGAGGCCTTCAGCGGCGTGGGGAAGGTGTTGGAGGTGCGGTCGTCGACGAGCGTGACGCCGGGGGCCCTTGAAAGTGCCTCCCGCACCTCCGCTTCGGTGGCGGGGGTCTTCAGCGTGAGGTTGATCGACTCCGCGTGGGCCCGAAGGACCGGGACCCGGATGCACGTCGCGGCGATCTTCACCGACGAATCCCGCCAGATCTTGCGGGACTCATCGATCATCTTCTGCTCTTCCTGATTTCTTCCCGTCGCGGGGTCGAGCGTGGAGTTGTGGCTGAACAGGTTGAAGGCGTACGGCTCCTTGAAGATCTTCGGCACCGCGTCCTTGCCCGCGAGCACGTCGCCGGTCTGAGTGCGGAGTTCCTCCATCGCCGCGGCCCCCGCGCCGCTGGCGGCTTGGTAGGTGCTGACGAGGACGCGCTCGACGCCGAACGCCGCGCGGATCGGGTTGACCGCCACCAGCATGATGATCGTCGAGCAATTGGGGTTGGCGATGATGCCGGGGGTCGCGTAGTTCTTGTGGGCGGCGCAGTCGGCGGGGTTCACTTCCGGCACCACCAGCGGGACCGAAGGGTCCATGCGGAACGCCGAGGAGTTGTCGACCACCACAGCCCCGGCCTTCACCGCGGCGGGGCCGAACTGCTTCGAGATCGAGCCGCCCGCGGAGAACAGCGCGAGCTTTACGCCGGCGAACGAGGACTCCTTCAACTCTTCGACGGGCAGCTGCGAGCCGCGGTAGGGCAGTGAGCTCCCAGCCGAGCGGGCCGAGGCGAGCAAGCGGATGCGTGCGTGCGGGAAGCGGCGCTGCTCGAGCACCTCAAGGAACTCCCGCCCGACGGCGCCGGTGGCACCCACGACCGCGATATCGATTGGCCCGTTTTTCATGGGGCGAAGGGTAGGCGGGACGGGCGGAAGTGGTCGAGTCGTGGAGTGGTTGAGAGCCGTTGCCGTGCCACGGGTTTCCCGCCTTCCGAGGCGGGATACCCGTGCCGAACTTGCCCAAGCGTGATCGAAGACACGGGCATCGCCGCGGACGACGAAGCCCGTGGCACGCAGTGATGACGCTCGTGCGTCTGCACTCGACCACCTGACCACCCGACCACTTCCCTCAACACGTCAGATTCCGCCCGAACTCGCCGGGCTCGAAGACGTGGACGTGCTCCATGTCGAGATGGAACGTGACGTTCTCGCCCACAGGGAAACGATCCCGTGCATCGACCCGTGCAATCAGCCGCTGGCCGGCCGATGTCAGGCACGACACGTCGATCTTTTCGCCCAGCGGCTCGACCACCTCGGTCTTCAGCGTGATCGCGTTCCCGCCTCCGGGGGCGGCGAACTTCCCGATGGCCTGCTCGCTCATTGCGCTGGGGCGGAACCCGAGGACGAGCGGGCGGTTCTCGTGCCCGCTGAGTTTGTCCGCCGAGTGGGGCAGCATGCGGAGTCGCAGGCCTTCTCCGGCGTCGAACGTCACGCCGGACGACTCACGAACGGCCTTGCCCTCGACGAAGTTCATCGGCGGAGAGCCCAGGAACGCCGCCACGAAGCGGTTGGACGGCCTGCGGTAGATGTTCAGCGGCGTGTCCACCTGCTGGATCCGCCCGGCGCTCATGACCACGATCCGATCCCCCAGCGTCATCGCCTCTTCCTGGTCGTGCGTCACATAGATCGTCGTCGTCTTGAGGCGCTGGTGCAGGTTCTTCAGTTCCGTGCGCGTCGTCACGCGGAGCTTCGCGTCGAGGTTCGAGAGCGGCTCATCAAACAGGAACACCTTGGGCTCGCGCACGATGGCACGCCCCAGGGCCACACGCGGGCGCTGGCCGCCGCTGAGGGCCT
>CAYZFW010000231.1:0-5331 GCA_964477615.1 uncultured Phycisphaeraceae bacterium
ACGACGGCGCGATGGTGCGGATCGACCGATGCCTGATCGACGCCAACTGGGGTTCATCCACCGACGTTGTCTATCAGTTCTGTCGCCAGAGCCCGCACGCCAGCGTGCTCACGCCCAGCCACGGACGCTATGTCGGCGCGAGCAGCTTGCCCTTCAGCGACTACAAGCGCAAGCGCGGCGAGCGGGTCGGCCTGAACTGGCGCGTGCCGGTGGTCACCGGCAAACGAGCGGTGCGGCACGTGCTCTTCGACACGAACTTCTGGAAGTCGTTCGTGCATGCGCGGCTGGCGGTGCCCATGGGCGACCCGGGAGGGCTGTCTTTGTTCGGCCACAAGCCCGAGCACCACCGGCTTCTGGCCGAGCACCTGACCAGCGAGTACCGGGTGCGGACCGAAGGGCGTGGCCGCACGGTGGATGAATGGAAGCTCCGCGTCGAGGGGCTGGACAACCACTGGCTGGACTGCCTGGTCGGCACCGCCGTGGCGGCGTCGATGGAGGGGGCGGTGCTCTTCGGGACGGACGCCAAGGTCGTCGCGAGGCCGCGGCTGAAGCTCTCAGCGCTGAAGGGGCGCTCGCGATGACGATCAGGCCATCGCCCAAGCTTGGCCCCGTTCCCAGCCCGCTGCCCAAGGGGCTGGTCTGCCCGAAGTGCGGATGCCAGCACTTCGAGGTGCTCTCCACCCGCGGAGCCCCGAGCGGGGCTGTTCGCCGCCGGAGGCAATGCCGACACTGCGGGCGACGCGTCACGACCGTCGAGCGTCCGGTCGGGTGATCGCACGCTACCGGTAGTCGATCTTGGTTCGCCGCTCACATTCCGCGCGACATCCCGTCGGCTGGATCAGAGAGGTACGGGTGTGCCCCCCGATCCTTCCAGCGATGACGAAGCCCTGCGTGAGGCGACCAAGCAGCCCGCCAAGGCCTCCGTCGACGGCCAGTCCGTCGAGCAGCACCCGCTGAAGGACCAGATCGAGGCCGACCGCTACCTCGCGTCCAAGGACGCCGCGAGGAAGCCCGGCCTCGGCATCAAGTTCGCCAAGATCGTCCCCCCCGGTTCTGTCTGACCCGCCCATGCTGAAAGCCATTGCCAACATCATGAGCCGGGTCGGTCGCGGGACGCAGACCGCCTCTCCCTCCCCGGCGGCGTCGCGTGCTCCGCACGGAGGCGGAGCTCGCGGTGGCCGTCGTGTGGTTGTCGCCAAGTTCGACTCAGCCAAGACCACACCGGAGAACCGCAAGCATTGGGCGAATGCGGACGGCCTTTCGCCCAACGCCGCGATCAACCCCGAAGTGCGGCGTGTCCTCCGCAATCGCGCCCGTTACGAAGTTGCCAACAACTCCTACGCCAAGGGCATCGTCCTCACGCTCGCCAACGACACCATCGGCACCGGTCCCCGGCTGCAGATGCTGACCGACGACGTCGAGGCGAACGCCCGTATCGAGGATGCGTTCGAACAGTGGTCGCGGGCCGTTGACCTTCCCGGCAAGCTTCGCACCATGCGGCTAGCCCGAGCAGAGAGTGGCGAGGCCTTCGCGCTTCTGATCAACAACCCCGGCATCGCGTCAGCGGGATCGCCCGTATCGCTTGATCTCAAGCTCATCGAAGCGGACCAGGTCTGCACGCCCTTGCTTCGCCGCGGGCGCAACGACGAGATCGACGGCATCGCTCTGGATCAGTGGGGCAACCCCTCCGCGTACCGCGTGCTCAAGCGGCACCCCGGTGACAGCGGCGTGTTCCGCACGTCCATCGACGACCTCACGGCCTACGACACGTTTCCGGCCTCTTCCGTCGTGCACTACTTCCGTCCGGACCGGCCCGGCCAACTCCGCGGCATCCCCGACATCACGCCGGCGCTCCCGCTGTTCGCGCAGCTCCGCCGGTACACATTGGCGACCATCGCGGCCGCCGAGACCGCCGCCAACTTCGCCGCCGTCATCTACACCGACAGCCCCGCCAACGGCGAGGCCGATCCGCTGGAGCCGATGGACGAGGTCGAACTCGAGCAGCGTCTCGCCACCGTGCTTCCGGGCGGCTGGAAGCTCGGCCAAGTCCATGCCGAGCAGCCGACGACCACGTTCGGCGAGTTCAAGCGCGAGATCCTCAACGAGATCGCCCGCTGCCTGAACATGCCGTTCAACGTCGCGGCGGGGAACTCCTCGGGGTACAACTACGCCAGCGGCCGCCTCGACCACCAGACGTACTTCAAGAGCCTGCGCGTCGACCAGCACCACCTGCGGCTCGCGGTCCTCGACCGCCTGCTCAGGGCCTGGCTCGACGAGGCCGCGCTCGTCGAGGGCCTGCTCCCGCAGTCCATGCGGGTGCGCGGGGCGGCGATGCCGCACACCTGGTTCTGGGATGGCGTCGAGCACGTCGACCCGGCCAAGGAAGCCAACGCGCAGGCCACGCGCCTGACCAACCACACCACCACGCTCGCCCACGAGTACGCCCGTCAGGGGCGCGACTGGGAGGACGAGCTCCGCCAGCGTGCCAAGGAACTTGCGCTCATGGCGGAGCTCGGGCTGCCGGTGGGCCCGACCGCACAACAGGAGTCCGCCCCCGGGCGCGACGAGGAACAGGAGAACCAGGCCAATGCCGTCTGACACCATCGCCTTCAACGACCATCCGCTCGTGATCCGCGCCAACAGGGCAGCCGACGCCGCCGGGTCCACCCCCGCGGCGGCGCACAAGAGCCTGTCGCTCACGGCCGAGGCCGAGTTCGAGTTCATCGCCGCGGCGGGCGGCGATGCCGGTGGCGGCACCGCGCTCCCGCGTTTCCGGATGGTCGCGTACACCGGCAACCCGATGAAGGTCTCCGGCTGGCGGCACCCGGTGGTGATCGACCTGGCGGGCCTGGCGATCCCCTCGCAGTCCCGACCGATTCGCTTCGGGCACGACGCCGCCGCCGGCGTCGGTCACACCAGCGCCGTGATCGTCGAGGACGGCAAGCTCGTGGCGTCCGGGGTGGTCTCCCGCGACACGCACGCGGCCAAGGAGGTCGTGGCCTCGGCCCGCAACGGGTTCCCGTGGCAGGCGTCGGTCGGCACCAGCGTCGAGGCGTTCGAGTTCCTTCGCGAGAACCAGTCCGCCACGGTCAACGGCCGCGAGGTGCAGGGCCCGCTCAACATCGTCCGCAAGTCGACGCTGGGCGAGATCAGCTTCGTCGACCTCGGTGCCGACGGCAGCACCACCGCCAGCATCGCGGCCTCGGGTGACGCCGGAGCCACGCCGGTGCAGGCCGCTCCCGCCGCTCCTGCGACTGGCCCGACCGAGCCGAGCAGTCCCAGCACCCCGGTCATGGAGCTGCGGGCCCAGATGGCCGCGGAGACCGACCGCATCAGCGCGATCCGGCGTCTGTGCGCCGGGCAGCACGGGCAGATCGAGTCGCAGGCGATTCGCGACGGGTGGGACGCCACGCGCACGGAACTGGAGGTGCTCCGCGCCAGCCGTCCCAAGCCTCCCGAGGCCCCTGGGATCCAGTCCCACGGGCGCGGCCCCGTCACCCAGAAGGTGCTGGAGGCGGCGTGCATCCTGTCCGGGCGCATGGAGAGCCCGGAGAAGCACTGCGACGAGCGGGACCTCGAGGCCGCCAGCCGCGCGTTCGGTCGCACGCTGGGCCTGCAGGAGCTCCTGCTGCACGCGGCATGGGCCAACGGCTACACCGGGCGCACGTTCCGCGACTGGCAGGGCGTGATGGACGCCGCCTTCGGCCGCGGCATCGAGGCGTCGGTCGGGGGCAGCACGATCAGCATCGCGGGCATCCTCTCGACGGTCGCCAACAAGTTCCTGCTCGACGGCTTCTATAGCGTCGAGCGCACGTGGCGGAACATCTGCGCCGTGCGCAGCGTCACGGACTTCAAGACCGTCACCAGCTACCGGCTCACCGGCAACGACGGGTACGAGAAGGTCGCCCCCGGCGGCGAGATCAAGCACGGGACGCTGGGCGAGGAGTCGTACTCCAACAAGGCCGACACGTACGCGCTCATGCTGGCGATCGACCGCACCGACATCTACAACGACGACCTCGGGGCGATTACGTCGGTGCCGCGCAAGCTCGGCTCCGGCTCGGGCAAGACGATCAACGAGGTCTTCTGGGCGGCGTTCATGAACAACGCGGCGTTCTTCAGCGCCGCTAACAAGAACTTCGTCACCGGCGCGGACACCGCGCTTGGAGTCGATGGCCTGACCAAGGCCGAGGTGGCCTTCATGGATCAGGTGGACACCGACGGCAAGCCCATCGGGGTCCTGCCGCAAATCCTGCTGGTCCCCACGGCTCTGTCGGCGATGGGCAGCCAGCTCTTCAAGAGCCTGGAGCTGCGCGACAACACCGGCGGCGCGAAGTACCCGCTCACCAACCCGCACCAAGGCAAGTTCCGCGTCGAGGTCAGCCGCTACCTGGGCAACCCGAAGTTCGGCGGCAACTCGACCAAGGCGTGGTACCTGCTGGCGGACGCGAACGACCTGCCTGTGGTCGAGATGGCGTTCCTCAACGGCCAGGAGTCGCCGACCATCGAGACCGCCGAGCAGACCTTCAACCGCCTGGGCATCCAGATGCGCGGGTACCACGACTTCGGCGTGGCGCTGCAGGATCCGCGCGGCGGCGTGAAGGCCAAGGGTGAGGCGTAATGCCGGAGCAGGTCGAGTTCGAGGGCGGTATCGGCATCGAGCCGGGCGGAGAGCCAGGCACAGGAGGTACACACGTGTCCACAACGAAGTTCGTTCAGGATGGCGCGGCGATCGATTACACGGCGGCGGCGGACATCCCCGCGGGCACCGTCGTCGTGCAGGGCGACCTGGTCGGCACAACGCGTTCCGACCTCAAGGCGGGCCAGTTCGGCTCACTGGCGGTGCAGGGGGTCTTCGACTTCCCCAAGGCCGCCGGGGCGGGCACGGCGTTCACCGTCGGCACGCTGGCCTACTGGGACGCGGCCAACAAGGTCGCCACCAAGAACGCGGCCGCCGGCGCGAACAAGCTCATCGGCAAAGCCGTGCGTGCGTCGGCCGATGCCGACACGACCGCACGCATCCGGCTGCAGCAGTAACCCCCACGCCCCCCAAGGAGCCACCCGTGGGCGACCTGCTCGATCGCGGCGCGGCATTCCTCGATGCCCAGCGGCACCAGCACCTCTCGCGCCCGGTCGTCTACCGGCGTGGCACGGACGAGAAGGAAGTCCAGGCCACCATCGGCAAGACCGAGTTCGAGCAGGCCGACGACGTTGGGGGGGCGGGGCTCATTCACCGGGTGGAGTCGCGGGACTTCCTCGTGCGGACGGCGGAACTAGATCTGGGCGCTGGCCCGATCCTCCCGCGGGCGGGCGACCAGGTGCGAGAGACGG
>CAYZFW010000232.1:0-5319 GCA_964477615.1 uncultured Phycisphaeraceae bacterium
TCGGTCACCGCCCCGCCGTAGAGCACCATGTTGAGCTCGAAGTTGAGGTGGAAGGAGCGCATGTCGAGGTTGCCCGAGCCGATGATGGCGAGGTCGTCATCGATGGCGAGCGACTTGCTGTGCAGCATCAGCCCGTGGTGCAGGTGGATGCGCACGCCGGCGTCGAGCAGTTCCTGGAAGTGGGCCGGCGCGGCGAGCGAGACGAGGATGTGATCGGTCTTCTCCGGGACGATCACGTCGACGCTCACACCGCGCGTCGCCGCGACCTTCAGCGCCAGCAGCACCGGCTCGGTGGGGACGAAGTACGGCGTGCAGAGTTCGATGCTCTTCTCCGCGTCGTGCAGCGCCGCGACCATGAAGTCGTGGAACACGTCGCGCTCGGAAGTTGGCCCGCTGGGGACGAGCTGGGCCACAGCGTCGCCGCAGGCGGTGGGGAGCGCCACCGGCGCTTCGGCACCTTTCTGTGTGTGCAGCACCTCGCCGGTGGTGGAGTACCAGTCTTCGAGAAAGACGACATCGCCCTGAAGCGCAATGGGGCCGTTGAGGCGCACGTTGAGGTCATCCCACTGACGGCGGGCACGCTTGAAGCGGAACGTCGCCGGGAAGGCCGCCGCAAAGTCCCGGATCGAACGGTGTGTGCTGCCCGCATCAACAGCGCCCGCACCTCCTGAGCCGCCGGCCCCCCCGGACCCCCCGGACCCGCCTGACGCTCGTGACGCGGGCTCGCCCATCGACGGATCGACGATGTTCTGGCTGCCGGTGTAGAGCGTGGCACCGTCGATCACCACGAGCTTGCGGTGGTTGCGCAGGTCAATCCTGGCCAGGCGGCGGCGCAGCGGGTTCACCGGCAGCATCGCGTGCACCTTGACCCCCGCGGACTCGAGCTCGCGTGCGAGCCGGCGGAACAGCGGGCGCGAGCCCACGGCGTCGACGAGCAGCCGGCACCGCACGCCGCGGGCCGCCGCACGCTTCAGCGCCTCGCCGACGGCTCTGCCAGCGCGGTCGTCCTCGAAGATGTAGAAGAGGCAATGGACGTACGACGTCGCCGCTTCGATGTCGGCGATCAGGCGGTTGAGGTACTCGGTGGGCTCGCCGATGACCTCGGCGTGGTTGCCGCCGACGATGGGCATGTGCCCGAGCCGCTCGGCCATGCGGGCCAGATCGCGCCGGTTGTGCGGGACGACGGGTGCCCCGTCGGTGCCGCCGCGCCATGCGCCCAGGCGTGTGAGGCCGTCGATCACCTCCATGGCCTTGGCGTGCTCACGGCAGCGGCGCCGCCCCAGCCGGTTGCCGCCGATGAGCACGTACAGCACCAGCCCGAGTACCGGGAACAGCACGCACACCAGCAGCCACGGCATCGCGTCGGCCGAACGCTTGCGCAGTAGCACCACCACGGCCATCACGATCCGCAAGGCCCAGTCCAGCGCGATGAGCGTCCACGCGATCACGCCTCAAGCGTACGGCGTCGGCGTGCCGGGGCGAACGATCAGTCCCACGACTCCCTCGCGAGGAACGCCTCGCGCTCCCGGTCGCCCATTTCGCCTCGGAGTTTCATGGCGATCTTGAGGTGCTCGTCGGCCTTGGCCTCGTCGCCGATGATGTTCTTGTACACCTTGTAGAGGCAGCGGTGGGGGAAGGGACTGTCGGGAGCGAGTTCGGCGGCGGTCTTGAACGCCTGCACGGCCCAGTCCATCTTGCGGCACGCCGTGAGGGCCATCCCGAGGTGGATGTGGGTGTCCGGTCGATTGTGCATCAGCGTGATGCTCTTCATGTGGTGAAAGACGGCGTCTTCGTGCTTGCCCAGGCAGCGGAGCGCGACGCCCAGGCAGTCGTGTGCCTCTGCGTCGTCGCCATCCTTCTGAAGCGCTTCCTGGAAGGCGTCCGCGGCACCGTCCATGTCGCCCTGGCGCATCCGGACCTTTCCGATCTGGAGGTCGAGCATGGGCAACCGCACGCCGAGAGATCGGAGTTTCTCCAGCACCTCGCCGGCCTCCTTGTACTGGCCCTTGGCGAAGTACAGGTGAGATCGCAGCGAGGCTGCGATGGGGGACATCGCCGGGTCTTCCGGTGCGTCTTTGAGATGCTCCTCCGCCTCCGCGAGCTTGCCCTGTGTGATCAGCGAGGCCACGACGCGGGCGCGACGGTCGTTGGTCGGATCTTCGTCAAGAAGTTCCATGAGCAAGGGCAGCGCGAGGTCGTGCCTCCCGGCGGCCTCGTACACCTGCGCGAGGTTGCTCTTGCGGTCGCGCAGAACAACTTTGACCATGGTCTCGTTGTCGCCCGTCGGGGCTTCCATGTACCCGAGTTCCGCGAGCTGTTTCAGGACCTCGTGGGCGGCGTACGGATCATCAACGATCTCGCCGCGGTGAACGCCGTCGCTGGGGTGTTCGCCCTCGTGCGTGGGGACGCGGGCCGGCGGGGTCGGGTCCTCCATCATGTGCAGCAGCGGAAGGCCGTCCATGTCGTCGCCGACAGGAATCCCCAGCAGCGTGAGGATTGTGGGGCAGATGTCGAGCAGGTTGGTGCCGTGGATGACATGCCCCTTCTTGATGCCGGGGCCGCACGCGGCGAGCACGCCCATCGGGCGGTGCCACGCGACGGGGTTGGCACCGGGGCCGATCTTCTTCTTGCCGTCGTTGTCATAGAACACGCGGGGGCGCAGCTCCCCGTTATGAAACCCGTGATCGGAGAGGATGATCACGGTCGTCTCCGGCCCGGCGAGCTTGAGCAGGCGGGCCAGGAGCATGTCGTGGTACGCGTAGCACCGCTCCATGACGCCGCCGAAGATCTTCACCTCTTCCTCCGACACATGCTGCATGCGCGGGGGGCGGTACTCCATGAAGCCGTGCCCGAAGTGATCGATGGTGTCGTAGTACACCGCCATGAAATCCCACGGCTCGGATTCCATGATCGCGGTCGCGGCATTGTGGATGGTCGCGCACTGGGCCAAAAGGAGCGCGAGCGCCTCGATCAGCTTGTCGTCGGGTGCCAGTTTGCGGATCTCGGGGATGAAGTACTCTGCCTGCTCGCCATCGATTTCGTCCATCGTGATGACCATGTCGCGCAGATCCGCGAGCAGCTCCGGTGGGAACGCGGAGCGGTCGTCAAGCGGGAGGGCTTCCGCGGCCTGGCCCGGCCCTTGGCGGAAGCGGTCGGTCACGATGCAGCCATTGATTTTCTCGGCCGGGTATGACGCGAACCAGCCCACGACGTTGGACTTCAGGCCGTGCTGGCTGAGGATGTTCCAGATGGCCTTTGCCTTGCGCGAGGTGCTGGAGACCGGGCGCACAAACCCGGCTCCGTTGGGTTCCATGAACCCCAGGATGTCGTGCTTGTCGGCGCGCTTGCCCGTGGCGATCGAGTTCCACAGGATCGGCGAGATGATGGGGAACAGCGTGGAAATCGCCGAGCGGGTTCCGTTCTCCAGGAACTGCTTGAGCACGGGCAGTTCCCCGCGTGCGATCATGGGATCGATGATCTGCCAGTCGGCGGCATCCCAGCCGATGAGGAGGACTTTTTTGGCGCGTCGGTTGGGCATGGGAGGGTGATTCTGTCTCGGGACGGGAAGGGGCTTTGCGTGCTGTCGGACGTGTGCGGAGGGTACAAAAGAAAAACGGTCGGCGGGTTACGCCGACCGCTGGGAGGAATTATCGACTCATTCCGCAAGGGCGTTGAAGCGCCCTTTGCCTCCGAGCCGGAGGGCCCGGTTCAAGCCTGATTAGGCCTGACGACGGCTGCGGCGGAGCAGGCCGGCGGCGCCGAGGGCCATCGCCGAGACCGCGCCGGGGGTGGGGACAGCGCCGGCCTGGATGGCCGCGCCCGAGTCCTCATACGCGCCGCCGAAGAAGAAGATGCCGCCGGAGCCGGCAGCCGAGGTGGCGGGGCGGACTTCAACGTCCAGCCAGCCGAAGCGGGTCGCGCCGCCGACGGTGAAGCGGATGCCGAGGAACCCGCGGCCGGCCGAGATGGTGCCGGAGGGGACGCTGGAACCGGCAGCAAAGCCGCCGTACGGAGTGGGGATACCACCCGAGCGGTAGATCGAGCCGAGGGTCACCTGAGCTTGGTTGCGCCACGAGAGGCCAACGGGGGTGGTGGGGCCGATGTTGGTGCCATTGAGGATGTTGGCGCCGTAGGGGATGAACGCGCCCTGGAAGCCCAGGACCGCGGCGGTGCCGCCCGAGGTGAAGGCGCTCAGGTTGGCCTGCCAGACGACGCCGGTGGTGCCGGTGGACTGCGGGTTGCGGAACTGCAGGCCGAAGTCGTTGGTGCCGTCGCCGGTGACGTCCCAAGCGATCACGCCAACGGCGGGATTCGACGCGGGGCCAGCAGCGTTCGGGACGTTGGCGGGGGGCGTAATCGCGACGATGGCGCCGTAAGCGCCGGTGCCAGCCGCCAGCACGGTGGCGGCCGACAGGCCACCCGTCTTCACAGTGTTCTTCATGACGTGGATCTCCCAAATCTGGAAGATGCTCTGCGTATGCGCAAAACGACAACCAACACAGGCGAGCCGAATGGCGCAGATGTATACCCCGCAGGGCTTCTTCCTATTCCTATTTCAAATCTACCCCCAATCCGTGGACATGCCAACCCGAACTTCAGGGAAACTCAACGAAATCTGCATCTGTCGTCAAACGGGCGAGGACCGTGCGGCAGCCTCTCAAACGGGCAGGCGGTTCAATCATCCGAATTTTGTTCGGACAAGCGACTGCAGCACGGTTCATTCCATCGATACTGAGCGATTTCTTCGTGCTCTGGTAGGCTTGTCGATCTTTCCGCCACACATTCCCATTTTCGGGATGCATCCCCGTTCTCGGGCCTGATCGCGAAATCGCCGATCCTCCTTGAATGCCCCCTATGCCCAACCGTGATTTCATCACCATCGTCTCCGGCCTCCCCCGTTCCGGCACCAGCTTGATGATGCAGATGCTGCACGCCGGGGGGATCGAGGCGGTGACCGACCACGAACGGAAGCCTGACGCCGACAACCCTAAGGGGTACTACGAGTTTGAGCGGGTGAAGAAGATCAAGACTGACAAGGCCTGGCTGCCCGACGCCAACGGGAAGCAGGTCAAGATGGTGCACCTGCTGCTGCTGGACCTGCCGACGTCGCCTCTGCCGGCCGGAGTGGGGGGGTACCGCGTGGTGTTCATGCGCCGCCACCTTGAGGAGGTGGTGAAGTCGCAGTCGGTGATGCTCGAACGCCACGGCAAGTCGGGGGCCGCCCTCGCGCCCGAGAAACTGATGGGGCTGTACAAGCAGCAGATCGATCAGGTGCTCGCCCACTGCGCGAAACACCCGTGCTTCAAGTTGATGGAGCAG
>CAYZFW010000233.1:0-5314 GCA_964477615.1 uncultured Phycisphaeraceae bacterium
TGTACGTGGGCGGGAACTTCAACGCCGTGGGGGGCGCGGCGGCGGGCTTCTGCGTTGCGCGGGAGGGGGGGGGGGGGGTGTCGCTGCCCGGGCTGAACTCCAATCCTGACATGATCCGAGCCTTGATGTCCGGCGTTTACGCCGTCGGGAACTTTGGTGACGGCCTGCCGGGTCTCCGGGGTGTGCGCCGGCTCGAACAACCCGCATGGAAGTCCGTGATCGAGAACGCATCCGGCCCCCTTTCCAATGGGGCTTCTTCGATTACTGATTACCGCACCGTGCCCGTCGCCACGCGGCGATTCTCCCCGATCACGCCGAGCTCGGGCGTCCTCCGCTGTATCGACGGGGTGTCATTGTTCAAACTAGGCGTCAATTCCACAGGGTTGAACGTGTCGTTTCTGAGCGGTCCCGACGGCTTTGTCTTCTGCGAGCCGATGGCACCGAACTGGACGCGAAGCGGGCTCGTCCGCGGCATGCTTCGGTGGGACGGTCAGGAGTTCCACTCCTATCTCCCAGAGCTCAAGGCCCGTTCCGTCACGGCCAGCTTTCAATTAGGCGATGATCTTGTTGTCGCCGGCGATTTCGAGCCGGGCAATGTCGCTGGGGCAAGGCGAATCGCCATCCGAAGAAACGGCGTGTGGTCGCCTTTCGAAGCCGGCATTCCCTACGTTCCTGCGATCAACTCTGACTTTGTGGTGAGTTCCGTCGCGTTCTACAAGGACGAGTACTACGTCGGACTCGTCGATTTCTCGACCGCCCAATCTCCAGATAATTTTTACTTTTTCAGCCATTCAATCTGGAAATGGAACGGGAATTCGTGGTCACGGGCTTCCGGCCCGATCAACACCAACCCGCTCTCATACTCGGGCCTTACATCGCCGCTGACGCATCAGTTCATGGCGACCGTCCCGACTGGTTACCGAAAGTTGCTGGCAACCAACGACGGTCTCGTCGTCACCGGGAGCTATCTCGTCTTTGCGATCAACGGGGTCCAGCCGGTTCCGATCGATCCGGCACTCGGGGACCCTCTCCGACTCAACGACTTTGGCTGGGCAAGGATGCCTCCCGCCACCGGTGCGCTCCAACTCGGCAGTATCGACGGCCTCAACGCCGGCGGCCTCTGGGACGTCAAGATGCTCAACGGAGCTCTCTATTCCGTCGGGACCATTTCGAACAACGCTGGAGCACCCGCATACTCGGGCCTGATGAAGTGGACTCTCGCAGGTTGGGCCGCACCCGACACGCGCGCTGGCGCGCGCCCTGTTCAGGGACTTCTCGGAAGTGCTATCGGTTCCGGTCCGCTGACCGTGCCCCGCGGTCTCCTCGAGCGCAACGGCGTCATCTTTAGCGCCGGTTCATTCGCGGGCTCGTTCGACCCCCTCCCCGCATCTCCGGCACTCGCCCCCGGCATGGCCTCCGTGGCCGCCTACAACGGCGAGGGGTGGGTCAACCTCACTTGGCGAAACCCCCAGACCGGCCAGCTCGGACAGGGACTTACCGCCTCCAACGGCACGACCGTCAACGACGCCTACGCCCTAGCCATCATCGACAACAAACTCCTCATCCTCGGCAACTTCGCCCGGGCCGGCGGCCTCTCCTCCCCCAACATCGCCGTCTTCGACCCAGGTGACCCCCCCGTTTTCCAGACCACCGACCCCGTCACGATCCCGGCGTGCCCGAGCGCGTCGTTCGCCATCGCAGCCCCAGCCGTGACCTTCGCCGAGGCTGATCAGTGGCGGCACTACCAGTGGTTCCGAAACGGGCTGCCGATGGTGGAAGGCTCGGCCACACCGAGTGGGTTCGGCGTTTACACCGGGACGCAGACGCCCACGCTGGTCATCTCGAACCCGCAGCCTTCCGACTCGCAGAGTGTGCTGTGCAAGGTGACGACCATCGGCGGCGTGGTGTACAGCCCCGCCATTACGCCGCGGATTCTGCCGGATGTTTCCGCGTCGCCCAACGGCGTGGTCGATACGCCGGACCTGGTGTTCTTCCTGGGGCGCTTCGGCGAGGCCGCGACGGCGGGCTCGCAGGCGGCGCGGGTTGATTTCAATCTCGACGGCGTGGTGAACACGCCGGACCTCGCGGCGTTCCTGGGGCGCTTCGGGATCGCGTGCCCCAACTGATCCCCGAAGCGCCTGGGTCGAGCAATCGCTCCGCCACTGCCGAAGGTGTGGACCGCAGTGACTGCATGGCCCTTGGCCTGCTCGCGGGCGCTATCGGGCGTTTGTGTCCGTGGCACATGCAGTCTTAGCGCCGCGTTCGGGTGCGGGTTGGTGGTGTGTTCGGGTGTTTCCGAGGGGCCGCCCCTAGAATCCCCGTCGGTGCGGCCCGTGCCGCTTCACCCCTGCAGCAAGCGATCCCCTATGCCCGCGACCACGACCACTTCGTCCCTTCCCGAGCCCGGCTATTCACCCTCGCCGTCGTCGCGCTGGGGGTCTTCGTCCGGCGGCGGCGGTGACGCGACGGCGGGGCGGGGGTTTGGGATTCAGCCCGCGGATATCTCGGCGCTGCCGGGGCGGCTCATCGTCGTGGAAGGCACCGACGGCGTCGGGCGCTCCACGCAAGTGGCCCTGCTGCGCGAGTGGCTTGAGAACCGCGGGTTCGGTGTCGCCCACACGGCGCTCACGCGCAGCCGGCTCGCGGGCGAGGGCCTGCGGAAGGCCAAGGAAGGCCACACGCTGGGCCGGCTGACGATGGACCTGTACTACGCCACCGACCTGGCCGACCGCATCGAGAACCAGGTGATCCCCGCTTTGCGGGCGGGGTTCGTCGTGCTCACCGACCGCTACATCTACTCGGTGATGGCCCGCTCGATCGTGCGCGGCGTCGACCCGGGGTGGATCCGCGATGTGTACCGCTTTGCGCCCGTGCCGCACGCGGTGTTCTACCTCAAGTGCGACCTCGACCACCTGGCCCCGCGCGTGCTCGCGGCGGGCGGGTTCGACTACTGGGAATCCGGCATGGATTTCCAGGAAGAGAATGACGTGTACCAGAGCTTCGTGCGGTATCAGGGGCGGCTGCTGAGCGTGTTCGATCATCTCGCCGCCCAGTACCGCTTCAACGTGATCGACGGCAACCGCGATGTGGACGACGTGTTCGGCGATCTCAGCGCCGGTGTGCTGGGTGTCGTCGGCACGATGAGCGGGGCCACGAAGGCCTGACGCTCCGCGAATCTTCACCGAGCCTCACCCATGAACCTCGGCACGAACGAACCCCCTGCCCCGCCCCCCGGCCCTGCTCCGAACGGCCCCGCTCGGGCCGCCGAGGGGACCGCGGCGTCCGAGGTTCGTTCGGTTCAGGGTGATCGGATGACGCTCGGTCCGGGGCTGGGGGTGATCGACGCGGCGCACCTGGTGATCGCCGAGCGGTTCGAGGCCGTGGCCCGGGCGCTGGAAGACCTGCGTGAAAGCCCCCACGGCGTGCGCGAGACGCACGCCCTGCGCGTGGCGACACGCCGGGCCGACGCGGCGGTGGTGATCTTCGGGCCGCACATCGATTCCGAACGGGCCGCGCGGGCCCGGAAGCGGCTCCGTGCCCTGCGCCGGGCCGCCGGTGCGGTGCGGGCCTGCGATGTGCAGGAGGAACTGCTCACGGCGGCCGAGCGCGGCACGCCGGACGCCTCGGGCGTCGCGGGCGCGAGCGAGGCGGCGGTGGTTGCGGCGGAACTCATGCTCGGGCGCGTGCAGCGCTGGCGCGAGCGGGCCCGGCGCGGGCTTGTGAAAGCGCGAGAGGAATACCGCCCGGGTCGGGCACGCCGCACGGGAGAGAAGCTCGCACGGACCGCGCACGGGGCGCTCGGGCGTATCGGCACCGGCGTGCCGGCGTTCCGCGCCGGCGCGGGGGCCGCGACGGCGGGCGAGGCGGCGCGGGTGGCGGTGGCCGCCGCGGCGGAACGCTTCTGGCAGCGCGTGCGCCACGCCGAGCAGCCTTCGGCGGTGGCGACGGTGGAACATGACGAGGGCGGCGCCGGGCCGCAGGGGTTCGACGAGTTCGAGGCGCTGCACGACATGCGTCTGGCGGGCAAGCGGCTGCGGTACATCATCGAGGTGATGTCGGTGTGCCTGGATGAAGAGGCGGGTGAATCGGCCATTTCCACCCTCCGCAAACTGCAGGATCGGCTGGGCGAGGTGAACGACCGGCACGAGCTGGCCAAGCGGGCCCACGACGCCGCGGCGGAATTGGGGCTCTCCGGCGGCCTGGCGGGTGGCAAGACGGCGCGGGCGTTCGTGGCGCTGAGCGAATCGCTGGTGGCCTCGCGGGATGCGCTGCTGGACGATTTCGAGAACTGGTGGGAGGCCAAGCGGCGCAAGCTCGAACTGACGCTCGTGAAGCTGGCGTCGCCGCCGGGGCTGCGATCCGGCTCGACAGCACGCGCTCGCGCGGAGGACTCGGAGCGGGTCTCGCTGACGCACGCGCTGAACGAGGCGATCGACAACGCGCGGTCGCTACTGAACGAGGCCGAGGCACAAGCAACCCGAGCCACCGTGGTTTCGAAGGAGGTGGAACGTCCGCAGGACACCGCGGCGACAAGAATCCCCGAGATCAGAACACGCCCCGAGGCGACAGTCGCGCACCACACCGGAAGGCAGGAGGCCAAGGCATGAGCATGGGCAACGGACGCCACGAACACGCCGCCGGGGCGGGACAGGCCGCCGAGCGGGCGGGCGGGTCGGAGCTGGGGCCGTCGAAGCGGCTCGCCGCGATCGACGTGGGCACGAACTCGATCCGGCTGATCATCGTCGACGCCTTCGCCGACGGGACGTACAAGGTGGTCGATGACGAGAAGGCGATCACCCGGCTGGGGCGAGGGTTCTCCGTCGACGGGCTGCTGCACGAGGGGCCGATGGAGTCCAGCGTGCAGGCGATCGCGCGGATGAAGGCCATCGCCGAGGGATACGGCGTGGAGCGTCTGCGCTGCGTCGGCACGTGCGCGGTGCGCGAGGCGGCCAACGGCGAGGCGTTCGTGCGGATGGTGCGTGAGCGCGCAGGCGTGCGCATCGAGGCCATTTCGGCCCACGAAGAGGCTCGCCTGGCCCACGCCAGCGTCGCCGAGGCGTTCGACCTTTCGCAGACCACCGCAGCGGTAGTCGACGTCGGCGGGGGTTCGACGGAGATCGTGCTCTCGTCACGCGGTGCGGTGGAAGAGGTCTTCACCCTGCCGCTGGGCGCGGTGCGGCTGACCGAACGCTACGGCGAGTGCGCCGCCCACGACGCGGGCGAGTTCCGGAAGATGCGTCGAAAGGTGCGCGACATGCTGAAGGAGGCCGCCCAGCGCGTGCCCTTCACGCCGCAGGTGATGTACGGCACCGGT
>CAYZFW010000234.1:0-771 GCA_964477615.1 uncultured Phycisphaeraceae bacterium
TCCACGCCATCCGCACGCCGATGAGTTCGCCGGTCACGAAGGAGCCCACCAACGCCACCTTCGGTTTCGTTGGCATGCTGCTCAAGCTCTTCCGCCAGTACAAGCCTGACGATGTCGCCGTGGCCATTGACGTTTCAGGCGACCGCGAGACGTTCCGCTCGGAGATCTACCCCGAGTACAAGGCCACCCGCACCGAGCCGCCCGAGACCTTCGGGCCGCAGGTGGAGCGGTGCGTGAGCATCCTGAAGGAGCTTGGCATCCCGGTCGTCTTCGCCGAGGGGTTCGAGGCGGACGACGTGATCGCAACGCTCGCCACCCGCGTGGCGGACGCGGGCGTGAGTGTGCGGATCGTCTCGAAGGACAAAGACCTCAAGCAATTGCTCCGCGCCGGCAACGACGCCCACCCGGGGGTCGAGCTCTTCGACATCCACACCGACCTCCACATCGACCCCGCGCACCTCATGGCCGAGCAGGGCATCCGCCCCGACCAGGTCATCGACATGCTCACCCTCATGGGCGACACCGTCGACAACGTTCCCGGCGTCGACGGCGTCGGCCCCAAAACCGCCGCGGAACTCATCCAGCAGTACGGCACGCTCGACAACCTCATAGCCCACGCGCACGAGATCAAGGGCAAGCGTGGCGAGAAACTCCGCGAGGCGATCCCCAACCTCGCCCTCAGCAAGACGCTCATCACTCTGCGGCATGACGCCCCGGTGACGCTGGCGCTCGAAGACGCACTCGTCGGACTGAAGACCTCGCTGCCGGCCG
>CAYZFW010000234.1:781-5264 GCA_964477615.1 uncultured Phycisphaeraceae bacterium
CTCGAAGACGCCGCGACCCCGGCGTTCCACCTCGAAAGACTCATCCCCATCTGCAAGGAGCTCGGCTTCAACCGCTACCAGGATGAGGTCCGCACGCTTTTGGGTCTCGGCGGAACTGGTCCCGCCGATGCCGCAGCGGCAACCGCTTCGACGTCGCGAGCCGCGACGATCGAAGCGACGGATCGGGTGTCGACGCCGCCCGCCGCGCAGCCCACCACAGCCCCACCCGCAGCGTCAACGAAGCGCGGCCGCAAGTCTGCTCCGGCTGCGGAAGAGGGCGGGCTGTTCACGTCCTCGCTGTTCGATGCCGCGCCGCCAGCGGGGAACACCGGCGAAGTGCCCGTGCCAGCACGCCGCGCCGAGTCCGGTTCGTACCGCTGCATCCGCACGCTCGCCGAGCTCCGCGACGTGATCGCCGACATCCGCAAGTGCGGCCACGTCGCCGTGGACACCGAGACCACTGGGCTTTCGCCCCTGCGCGACAAGCTCTGCGGCGTCTGCCTCTCGACGCGGGCGGGCGAAGGCGTCTACGTCCCCGTGCGTTCGCCGCAGCCGAACACGCACATGGACGAGGCCACCGTGCTGCGCGAACTCCGCCCGATCCTCGAAGACCCGGCGATCGCGAAGTACGGGCACAACCTCAAGTTTGATCTGCTCGTGCTGCGGGCCGCGGGGGTTGAAGTCAACCTCGGCTCCGGGTGGCACCGGCTTCCAGCCGGTGATGCGCCGGGTCAACTCCTAGAACAGTACCGATCGAAGAATGGGCGCGAGCGTCATCACCGGCTGGAAGCCGGTGCCACCTCGAAGCGTACTGTTTCGCCCGCGTTCGACTCCATGGTCGCCTCGTACCTCATCGACGCGTCGCGCTCCAGCCACTCGATGGACAACCTGGCGCTCGCCCTGCTGGGACGTACGAACATCTCGATCAAAGAACTTCTCGGACCCACCCCCACGCCCGCTTCGAAGACACGCCAAAGGACCTTCGACGAGGTCGATCTCGCGCTGGCCACGGAGTACGCCGCCGAGGACGCGGACGTGACGATGCAGTTGCACGACGCGATGGCCCCGCAGCTGCGCGAGATGGGCCTTCAATCGCTGTTCGATGATGTCGAGATGCCGCTGGTGCGTGTGCTCGCGGACCTCGAGTGGAACGGCATCCGCGTCGAGCCCGATGAACTCGAGCGTCAGCGCAAGCGCCTCGAAGAGCGCATCAAGGGCCTCGCCTCGGACATCCTCGCGGCGTCGCCCCGCCCCTTCAACCCCGATTCCCCCAAGCAGCTCGCCGAAATTCTCTTCAATAAGCCGACCGACCCCGAGCCTGGACTCGGGCTCAAGCCCGGCAAGAAACTCAAGACGGGCTACTCGACCGACATCGAGGTCCTCGAGAAACTCGCGTCCGACCCTGCGTGTACCAGCCGCGTTCCCTCACTCATTCTCGAGTACCGCCAGCTCACCAAGCTCGTCAGCACTTACCTCGTGGCCCTCCGCGATGCGATCAACCCCGACACCGGGCGCATCCACGCGAGTTTCCACCAGACCGTCGCCGCCACCGGGCGCCTCGCTTCCAGCGACCCCAACCTCCAGAACATCCCGATCCGCACCGAGATCGGGCGCGAGATCCGCAGGGCCTTTGTCCCCGAGCCGGGGTGCGTTCTCATCAGTGCCGACTACTCGCAGATCGAACTCCGCATCCTCGCCCACCTCTCGGGCGACCCGGCCCTCAAAGAAGCCTTCGAGCGCGGCGAGGACATCCACACCGCTGTCGCCGCGCAGGTCCACAACATCGCCCTCAGCGAGGTGACCAAGGAGCAGCGCAGCGGGGCCAAGATGGTGAACTTCGGCATCGTCTACGGCGTAACGCCCTTCGGCCTCGCCCGCCGTCTGGGCTGCTCGAACGCCGAGGCCGAGGCGATCATCACCGGGTACAAGAAGAAATTCGCGGGGATCACGACGTTCCTGCAGGAGTGCATCGACCACGCGCAGCGGCACGGCTACGTCGAGACGATCTTGAAGCGGCGTCGCCCGATCCTCGGCATCGAGTCGCCCAACCCGCAGGAGCGTGCCCTGGCCGAGCGCACCAGCATCAACAGCGTCGTGCAGGGCAGCGCCGCCGATCTCATCAAGGTCGCGATGGTGGACATCGCCCAACACATCGGGATTCGGCCTCCGGGTACGTCGGCTCTCCGAGCCGACATCTCGTCACCATCGCCCTCTCTTGGTGCATCGATACCGCCAACATGGCCCGACCTCCGCATGCTCCTGCAGATCCACGACGAACTCGTCTTCGAGTGCCCGGAAACGCAGGCCCAGGACGCCGCGGCGTTCATCGTCGAGCGCATGGAGTCCGCGATGCGTCTCTCGGTCCCGCTGAAGGTCGACGCGGCGTGGGGCCGCACGTGGTTCGAGGGCAAGTGAGAGCGCTCGCGCCGTGACATTCACGAGGCCGCCTCTTGCCCAGCACCACCCATCATGGTTACAGTGCCTATGGCGTCGCCGTTGTCGGCACGCCCGCGCCGCCGCGCTCGACGGCAGACAGTCGCACGATGGAGGATCAGACCATGGCCAAACGTACCGTGCTCCGCAGCAGCGCCGGCAAGAAGCTCTACGCCGTCCGCGCCGCCGACGGCACCTTCGAGGACATCCAGTCCTACGCCCGCGCCCACGCGATGGACATCGCCCGCGGCAGCAAGGCCGAGAAGTCGGCGAAGAAGAAGACCAAGAAGAAGGGCGCCAAGAAGGGCGCGAAGAAAGCTGCCAAGAAGACCACCAAGAAGGCCAAGAAGAAGACCTCAAAGAAGAAGTAGACCGCACGCCTTCCACCGCAGAGCGCCCGCTCCGAACGCTCTCCGATCGATACCGATTCAGACGGCCGCACGCCGAGGCAAGCCCCGGCGTGCGGCTTTCATTTTGACCATTATCGCGGTGCGAGCAGCCGAGATCAGCACGCCTGCCCGAAGCGCCCGAGGAAGTACACCAGGTCAGCCGTATCGATCACCCCGTCACTGTTGAAGTCGCCGGGTCCGCCCGTCGAGGTCGGCCTGCCGAACAGCCCGAGGAACCGCACCAGGTCGACGGTGTCGATCGATCCGTCGGCGTTGAGGTCCGCCAGTTCCGGCAGCGGCGACTCGAACAGCACCTCGGCCAGACCCGTGTAGTTTGTCGAGCCCTGCGTCTGCTTCACTGTGAACTTCACGGACTTCACATCGCTCAGCGTTCCGCCGAACGAGAAGAACTGCGCGGTGGCGGTGTCCGGCAGCATCGGGTGATTGACCATCGAAAAGACCACCGCGTTCGCCGAGTCCCGCACCTCGAGATCGAACAGGGTCACCTCGTAGAACGGGTTGTTCGCGTGGGGGGTTGTCGATTGATGGTTCCAGATGTGGATGCCGCTCAGGGTCTGCGGCGTGTTGAAGCCCCAGGTGATGTGCTGACCGACGGGGTTGGTGCTCCCCGCGTTGGTCCAGTGGTTCTGAACCGCATAGGCGGCGTGCGGCGTGCCGGGGCATGCCAGCCCGCCCAGCCCGGACCCGTTGATGGTATTCGACGGAGCGTAGTTGCTGTTGAACTGCGACGACGCCGTCGCCGTATTGGCCCGGACGATGCTCGCATCAGCCAGAGCGCCAAGCGTCGCCACCGCCGCCGCGCCAACCATCACGCACACGCACATTTTCATGGCCATTCTCCCTTGCGAAGCGAAACGGACTTCGCGATCGATCTCTCCGAACGTGCCGCGGGCATGCTACCAAAGGCCGAGGCTCGTTCAAGGGTTCTCGCCCCAGACAGATTGTGCGGTTCTCGGACACGCGGGGCTGCTCCCGGCCGCACCTATCCAATGAAAAAGGGCCGCGCCAATCGGCGCGGCCCATTTCAGTTCCTGATGCCCAATGCCCAGTTCCTGATGCCTTCCGGCTTAGTAGCGGTAGTGCTCAGGCTTGTACGGCCCATCGGCGTTCACACCGATGTACGACGCCTGATCGGCTCGCAGCTTCGTCAGCTTCGCGCCGAGCTTGCCGAGGTGCAGTCGGGCGACCTTCTCATCGAGGTGCTTGGGCAGCGTGATGACTTCCTTGCCCATCTTCTGGCCCTGCGACCACAGGTGCATCTGCGCGATGGTCTGATTCGTGAACGAATTCGACATCACGAAAGAGGGGTGCCCAGTCGCGCAGCCCAGGTTCATCAGGCGGCCTTCCGCCAGGATGATGACCGAGTGCGCCTTGGTGCCGGTCGAAGGATCAGCCTTGAACTTGAACTCGTCGGTCTGCGGCTTGATGTTCACCCGCTCGACCTTGCCTTCCTTCATCGCCTTTTCGAGGCCGGCCATGTCGATCTCGTTGTCGAAGTGGCCGATGTTGCCCACGATCGCGTTGTGCTTCATCTTCCGCATGTGCTCGACGGTGATGATGTCCTTGTTGCCGGTGGCCGTGATGAACAGGTCCGCCGTCTCCACGGCGTCCTCCAGCGTCACCACCTCGTACCCGCTCAT
>CAYZFW010000235.1:0-5254 GCA_964477615.1 uncultured Phycisphaeraceae bacterium
CGACGCACTCCTCGACGGTGAGGTCGCGCTTCAGGATGTGAGCGGGGTACTGGATCTTCCCGCACCCGGCGCACGCGAGGTTGCAGCGCAGCAGCGGTTCGAGCATCAGGACCAGCGGGTAGTGCTTGTTGCCGCGAAGCCGCTGCTTGAGCACGTACGTCGCAACGGTCCACATCTGGCTGATCGGTACTGGCATGGTGGCGGTGGGGGAGAGCGAGGCGGAACCCAGAAAACTGGGGGACCGAGGGGCGGGGGGCGGGGTGCAGAATGAAAATCTGGGAGGGAAAAGGTCGGGATGGTAGCCCCCTGCCGAACCGGGAAGATCACTTCGCCATCATCGCTGCCCGTTGATTGGATTGTGTTTGGGTGCGATTCGGAACCCCCCAGGAACAAACGTCGTGACTGGAGTCGGCGATTCTCGCCAACTCACCAGTGAATTCCGCAGGATATGACGACCACCCCGGTCACACGCCCCATCGGTCTCCACTGGGAAAAGGCCATGCTCACCCTCACGACTGCCACACCGTTCGCCACCGGCCCCGCCACCTCGGCCCTTGCCTGCACCTTCGATGCCCCGTGCCACGACGCGGGCGCGTGGGAACAGGCCGGTCGGGCTTGGCGGCAGGAGCACATCGGTGGGGAGGCCAAGCGCGGCCGGATCACGCTGGTGAACGCCGTGCTCCAGGCGGTCAAGCGGTTCGATTGCGATCTGGCGACCGAGGATGACCTCGCCGATGCGCTGCACCTCGCGGTCTCGCGGTTCAACGGCACATCCTCGTAATCGACCACGCGAACCGCCGCGACACCCACGGACCCGCACAGGCACCCGCCGCGTATCGGGTACACTCTTTACCCGCTTCGATCCGCGACCCTGTTTGGAGCCTGTCTGTGCCCCTGACCACGACCGCCGCCCACCGTTGCACCACTCGCCTGACCGTCGGGGCCTTGCTGCTCGCACTCGCGATGACCGGTGGCTGCGGCGGGGGGGATGAATCCACCGCAGCGATCGTCAACGCCCGCGCCACCCTCGCATCCATCGGCGTGTCCGGCACCGCGGCACCCTCCGCGGCGCGGGCCAAGGCGTATCAGGACGTCATCAACGCCATGCAGGCCATCGGCGGCTCGGGTCAGTCCGCCGCCTCGGCCAAGATCATCACGGCCCAGGCGACGATGGGTCAGGGCGAGATCGCCGCCGCGGCCCAGCGTGCCGCCGAGGCCGACGTGGCCCGCCTCACTTCCGACGCACGCATCGCAAGCGAGCTGCTGGTGAAGCAGGAGTCGCTCGCGGCGTCGCTCGAAGGCCACGATCAGTCCGCGGCGCTGAACAAACTCCGCGACGAAGTGCGGGAGATCGAAGCGAAGCTGCGCGAAGCCGATGCCAAGCGTGCCGACTTCGAGGCCGCGCTTACCCAGATCAACGCCAAGGCCGCCGAGCGCGCCGAGATGGGCCGCAAGGCCCGCGAGATCGCGGGGCAGCTCCGCTCCGCGCTCGCCGAAGTGCAGGGCGAGGCCCGCCTGCCGATCGTGGAAGAGGCCGCCAAACACCAGCGAGACGCCGACCGCTTCGAGGTGGAGCAGGCCGGCATCGAACTCGAGGCGCAGGCGATCGCACGCCAGGTGGAGGAGGCTCGTTTGGACACGCAGCGGCTCAACCGCCAGCGTGACCTCTCGAACGAAGCCATCAAGCGCGTCGAGGATTCCGAAAGGCTCCTGAAGGACCAGAGCGCCGCCGCGCGTTCGCAGGCCGCTGCCACCGCGTCCGCACTGTCGAAGTCGTTCGACGAACTGCTGGACGCGGTCGAGCAGTCGCTCAAGCCCGCGTACGCGGAGGCAACGGGCAAGTACAACAGCGCCGCCAGCGCCGCCTCGGCCGGCAGCGCCGCCGACGCGGGGCTTTCCAAAGCACTCAACGGCTCCGCGCAGCAGGCTCTCGCGATCCTCCACGCCGGGCACGCCGCCTCGCTCGAATCCGTGGCGGACGTGGCGATGCGGATCGGTTCGATGAAGAACCAGTCGATGGCGGAGAAGGCCCGAACCGCCGCCGCATCGCTGATGGAGCAGGTCAAGGCCGCAAAGGAGGCGGCGACCAGCGCCGCGGCACAGGCCGGGGCAAGTTTCAGCGGCGCGAACGTCAAGGGCCCCGCGGCCGACGTCTTCCGCAAGATCGGCGAGCGCCTCGCCCCGCCCGAGCAGCCCGCCGAGCCCCCGGCGGATGCCGCCCCCGCCTCCGGTGATGCGGCTCCGGAAGGCGCGGCCTCAACCGAAAGCGAAGCCCCCGCCGCTGAATCACCCAGCGCCGAAACGCCGGCGCCGGCGGCGGACCCGGCCGGTACGCCCGAGCCGAAGTAGTCCATGCATCGGCGATCGCTGCCGCGCTCACGCTCGGCGTCAGTATTGTGAACTGCGAAAAGCCGGAAATCACGCCGCAGCGCTAGCCGCCAGCGGCGCGGTTTCGTCGGCGGTCTCGCTCTGCTGGCGCCCGCCAGCCCTGGTCCGGCGCGAGCCGTACTCCCCGCTGGGCAGCAGGCCGTAGAGGATCGACACCGCCCCGATCACCATGACCCACATGCGGGCGGTGCGGTGCGTCGCCAGCGTGTACAGCAGACTGTCGGGACGCGACGAAGGCACCGGCGGCTCGAACTTTGGTTCGAGGTCGGCGAACACCCCCGCGCTCCGCGTGATGTACTCGGCGCTCGTGACCAAAGCCGCGCGATCAGCGGGCGCCAGATTCAACTGCCCCGCGGCCAAGGCCATCATCAGCGTCGGCTCGCGGCGCTGCAGCGCGTCGGTGTACGAGGCGTAATTGGCGATCCGGTTCGAGCGGTGACGCTCCAGCGCCAGCGCGCGGTCCTTGGCCGCGTGCGCCAGCCGCAGGTCATCCTGCGCCGGGATGATGACCAAGCAAGACAGCAACGCCGCCCCGGCGATGACAAAGAGCCAGCCGGGATCAAGCCGGAACAGCGGCGCGTTGGGGAGGCGCAGGGCCATTTCTGAATCATCGACCGGGCCCTTCCGGGCTCGTCACTTTTTGCGCGTCAAACGGCGCGCCGCCAGCCCGGCTATCCGCCACTCCGCAATCCACCAACTTCCCCCCGCGTCGCGCCGCCCTCCCCCGATTCTGAGGAACGGCGCACCGACATTGTTCCACCTCGCCCACCGCAATCCACAGCCCGTGAACCGCCCGAAGTGGATAAGAAAATCTCGCGCCCCCGAAGCGCTCGGAATCACTGTGTTTTCACCTTTGTCAAGGCTGTGTGAAGGCCTTTGCTCGATTGCACACGCCGCCGGCGCGGCTACATTCCGCCCACGGCCACCGGACGGCCGACCATCACTCGGGCCAACCGCCCACCCGGCACGGATCGGACTCCCTGCCCGCGGCGGCCTCGGCCCGGCCCGCTTACAGCCCCACCGGCACCCAGCCTGTTCTGTGGTGCCGACCGCGCGGTTCCTCATCGGAGGATCGCCGCGGGCTGTCGCTCGCACGTGATCGGCGTGGAACGGACTCAACTCTGCCTTCCGCCTGTTCCCGCCCCCCGGCACGATGCCCCGGGGCGTTCACGCAAGGGGTCCGTCCTGTGACCGCTCTCCCCGCCGCCCCTTCATTCTCACCCGCCCTCACGACCGCTCTCCCCGCCGGGATGGCCGGCGTCGCCTCACTCTGCGACCGCATCATCACCCGCCTGGTCTCCAGCGTGGGCGATGCACGCTACCGCCGCTACTTCGAGCCCTCCGCCCGGCTGTCCTTCGATGCCGGGGTGCTGGCCGTGCGTGTCCCCTCGCCCTTCCACGCCGACCTGCTGGAACGCCAGTTCGGTGCCGTGCTCCGCACCTGCGTGCAGCAGGAGTCGGGCGTCGAGGGGATGGAGATGCGCTGGCAAGTCACGCCCCTCGAGTTCGCCGCGGCTTCGGCGAACGAGTCCGCGACCACCCTCGCGGCCGACGAGACGGCCGCCGTTCACCCCGCCGTCATCGCGACCATCGGCCCCCAGGGCCGGACCGCTGCCCCCTCCACCGCCCCGCGCCACCGCCTTGACGACTTCGTCGTCGGCGAGTCCAACCGCCTCGCCTACAACGCCGCTGTCCGCCTCGCCGAGGAAGACGGCCAGCGCGGCCCTTTCGGCGTGCTGTTCATCCACGGGCCCACCGGCGTCGGCAAGACGCACCTGCTTCAGGGCATCGCCCGTCGATTCACCGAGCGCCGCCCCCGCGCCCGCGTCCGCTGCGTCACCGCCGAGCAGTTCGTCAACGAGTACATCGCCAGCGTCCACGCAGGGAACATCGATTCCTTCCGCGCCCGCTACCGCAACCTCGACCTGCTGTGCCTCGACGATGTCCACTTCCTCGGCGGCAAGGAGAAGACCCAAAGCGAGTTTCAGCACACCTTCGACGCCCTGGACCTCGGCGGCGCCCGCGTCGCGCTCGTCTCCGACGAGCACCCCCGCATGCTCCAGCGCCTCACCCGCCAGATCACCTCGCGGTTTGTCTCGGGCATGGTCGTCAAGGTCGACCCGCCCGACGAGGCCACCCGCGTGGGCCTTGTCCGCCAGATCGCGGCTCGCCGCGGCATCGGCCTTGACGAAGGCAGCGTTCGCGCCATCGCCGGGGCGCGCCGCGCCTCGGTCCGGGAGGTGGAGGGTGCGGTGCTCAGCGTCGAGGCCATGGCCCGGCTGATGGGGCACGAGCCGTCGCGGGGCATCCCCGTGTCCGCCGTGGCCGCGGCGCTCGCCGACGACGCTGCCGTCCGTTCCTCGGGCTCCGGTGTGCTGCGCAAGCCGCTCCGACTGCCGCACATCCTCGCGGTGGTCTGCGAGCGCCTCGGCGTTGACCAGTCCGAGGTCATGGGACGCGGGCGGCACAAACGCGTAGTGCTGGCCCGATCGCTGGCCGCCCTCATCGCCCGCGAACTCACCACCCACAGCTACCCCGAGATCGCCCGAGCCCTGGGACGCGACAACCACTCGACCGTCGTCACCGCGTGCCAGCGCCTGAAGAAGTCGATGGAAGCCGGTGAGGCGTGCGACGCCGGCCCGGGATTCAGCGGCCCGTTGAGCGACCTGGTCGAGTCGATGAAGACCGAAGTGTCGCAGCGGGCGTGAGTGGCCCGGATCGCAGGCAACAGTGCCACGATGATCCGGTCCCCCGGATCGTCGTGTCCGGGTTCGGTGATTGTCAGAACGCGCAGCAGGCACGACGGGCCGCCCCCCGAAGACGGCCCGTCGTGGCACGGGATCCAACACATCCGACGCCCCGAGCC
>CAYZFW010000236.1:0-5251 GCA_964477615.1 uncultured Phycisphaeraceae bacterium
GGGGGCGCGGTTGGCCTTGTAGCGGCCGACGATCTCTTCGGTGAGGTGCATCGCCTGCGCGGCCGAGCCGCCGTTGCCGCAGGAGTACACCCGCCCGCCGTTGCGGAGGCAGGCTCGGACGGTGGTGCAGGCGGCCTCGAGCGAGTCAGAAAGGGTTCGGAGCGAGGCGATGACCTGCGCGGAGCGTTCGAGTTTGGCGTTGATGGCGTGGGCGTCGAAGGGCATGGGGGCTCGCGCGGGGTGCGAACCAAGATTGTACGCGCGGAAAACGCGCGACGCCGAATCCGGCGCGGAGCGGCGTCGAACCGAGGAGGAAGTCGGGCTTGACCGTGCGTAGAATCTTGGCCCTTCGCGTCGGCGTGAGCCCACGTCCGGCGAGGCGGGAGCGTAGCTCAGTCGGTAGAGCAACGGCCTTTTAAGCCGCAGGTCCTGGGTTCGAATCCCAGCGCTCCCATTGGAATCGGAATCATCGACGGATCACCCCGCGCCGCGGGGCGTCACGGACGGCACACCACTTCGCCCACGCGCGGGAGGGCTTGAACATCGATCTCATCGTCGTCCATGCGGTCTGGGCCTCGGGGCTTTCCGCCGCCGCGTCGGGGGGGAGTCAGGCTGTTGGGAGTCAGGCGGGCGTCACGCACGGCAGCCTCATGATCTGGGGCGAGTCCGCGCGCGAATCGGACGGTGGTGTTGAGACGGGGCTGGCCTCGTGCGAGCAGTTGCGGGCGGCGCTGGCGGCGGCGGGGGTGCCCGTGGCCGGGTGCGTCGACGCGGCGATCGAACTCAGACTGCCTTCGGTTGCTGGCGCGAAGGCACCTTCGGCGAGCGATCGTCTTTTGCACTGGTCGGGGGCGGGCGTGGGGGTCGGCGTTGGTGGGGGGGCTGGCGGGGCCGGGGCCGGCGAATCGGGGTTGGTGCTTTCAAACTGGAAGTCGGCGGCTCTGCGGGTCGAGCCCATCGACGCACCGGGGTTTCTGGATGCGCTCGACGAGGCATCCCGGCGCGATGACGGCTCGCTGATCGATGAGGCCTCCGGGCACGAGCCGGCTCACGCCCACCGGCTGATGGCGGGCGAGTCGGTGAAGTTCTATAGCGTGGCGGCGCGGCTGGCCCGCTCGCTGCTCGCGGAGCAGCGGTTTGTCCCGATGGCCGAGCAGGACGCGTCGAACCCGTTCTCGCCGGTGCGTGCGTCGTGGCGGGCGTGGCTGAACGATGACCAGACCTTGCAGCGCATCGCGGCTCTCATTCAGGCAATGCCGCCTTCGGCCCGCGCGTGCGTGGACGGTCACAAGCATCTGCCTGTCGCGATCATCTCCGACCTGATGACCAGCATCGTCGACGCGTGGTCGCGCCGGGCGCTGCGGGCCGAGACCATGATCGATGCACTCGACGGGCGCGACCCCGTGGTCGATCCGCACGTCGGCCTGCTCTCGGGCCTGCTCGACGGCACGCCAGAAGTGAACCTCGAGGCCGGGCGGAAGTTCCAGATCCCTCGCGCGGTTCGGCGTTGGATCGGCGGGCTGGAAGAGCGCGGGGCCAGCGGCCAATGGCGTCTGTGCCTGAAACTGAACGAGCCGGTGTCGCTCGCGGGGCTGGCCGACCTTGCCCCGCCTCCCGACGAGGTGACGTGGACGGTCACAATCCACCTGCAATCGATCGAGAACCCTTCGATCATCGCCGACGCGGAGGACATCTGGGCGTTGCACGGCGACAGCGCATCGATCGAGGGTCAGCGGCTTGATCAGCCGCAGGAACTGCTGCTGGGGGAGCTTGGTCGTGCTTCGCGGCTGTGGAAGCCGCTGGAGAACACGCTGAACGACGAGTCGACGCCCACCGAGATCGAACTGAACACGCGCCAGGCGTACGAGTTCCTCCGGGAAATGAAGACGATCCTGCAGGAGCAGGGGTTCGCGGTGATGTCGCCCGAGTGGTGGGACACCCCCGCGGCACGGCTGGGGGCACGCCTCAAACTGGACTCGGGCGCCACGCCGAACGACTCCGGCTCCGGTCCTGGAGCCCCAACGTCGGGCGCGGCGGCGGTCGGGCTCTCGGCGCTGGTGAGCTACCAGTGGCAGCTCGCCATCGGCGAAACGCCGCTCTCGCTGCAGGAGTTCGAGGCGCTCGCGCAGCGCCGCGCGCCTCTGGTGCGCATCAACGGCCGGTGGGTGGAGGTGCGGCCCGAAGACATCAAGGCCGCGGTGGAGTTCATCAAGCAGAACCCCGGCGGGGAGATGCGCGTCGGCGAGGCGCTGCGCCTTGCTTACGCCACCGACGCCGGGCGCACCGGCGTGCCCATCCTGGGCATCGAGGCCACGGGGTGGATCAAGGGTGTGCTCGACGGCGCGGCGAACGACAACGACGCCCTCACCATGATCCAGCCGCCGCCCGAGTTCCACGGCGAACTCCGCCCCTACCAGCTCCGGGGCCTCTCGTGGATGGCGTTCCTCGACCGCGTCGGGCTTGGCCCGTGCCTCGCCGACGACATGGGTCTGGGCAAGACGATCCAGTTGCTCGCGATGCTGCTGTACGAGCGCAACAAGGACGCGTCGGGCCACGCGACCATCGTCGCCCCCACACTCCTTGTGGTGCCGATGTCGATCGTCGGCAACTGGACCCGCGAGGCGCACCGCTTTGCGCCCTCGCTGCGCGTGCTTGTCCACCACGGCACCGACCGCAAGACGGGCGAGGCGTTTCTCGATGCCGCGCTCAAGTCCGATCTGGTCATCACGACGTACGCGCTGGTGAACCGCGACCTGGAGCAACTCGCCAAAGTCGGCTGGCACCGCGTGGTGCTCGATGAGGCGCAGAACATCAAGAACCCTTCCGCGAAACAGAGCAAAGCCGTCCGCAGCCTGGACGCCCCACGGCGGATTGCGCTCACCGGTACGCCGCTGGAGAACCGCCTGAGCGAATTGTGGTCGATCCTGGACTTCTGCAATCCGGGCCTGATGGGCGGCGGAGAAGAGTTCCGTCGCACGTTCGCCGTGCCAATCGAGCGCTTCCACGACAAGGGGCGCTCGCGCCAACTCAAGGGGCTGGTGCGTCCGTTCATCCTGCGCCGCCTCAAGACCGACCCGAGTGTCATCACCGACCTGCCCGAGAAGATCGAGGGCAAGGAGTTCTGCCGCCTGACGGCGGAGCAGGCGACGCTGTACGAGAACTGTGTCAAGACGATGCTCGCCGAGGTGGACCGGACCGAGGGCATCCGCCGTCGCGGCGTGGTGCTGACGACGCTGATCCGGCTCAAGCAGATTTGCAACCACCCTGCCCAGTTCCTGAAGGGGCGTGCCGAGGGCGAGGGCAGTGTGGAGGGCGATATCACGCTCGATGCACAGTCCATCGCCGCGGCCCGCTCGGGCAAGTGCATCCGGTTGCTGGAGATGCTCGACGAGGTGCTGGCCACGAACAGCCAGGCACTGATTTTTACGCAGTTCCGCCAGATGGGCAGCATCCTCACCGCGATGCTCCGCCACGCCTTCGAAAAAGACGTGCTGTTCCTCCACGGCGGAGTGCCCCAGAAGCAGCGCGACAACATGGTGGCGAGGTTCCAGAAGGCCGACGGCACGGCGCCGCTGTTCGTGCTCAGCCTGAAGGCGGGCGGTGTCGGTCTGAACCTCACCGCCGCGTCGCACGTGTTCCACTTTGACCGCTGGTGGAACCCGGCGGTGGAGAATCAGGCGACCGACCGAGCCTTCCGCATCGGCCAGACCAAGCGTGTGAACGTCCACAAGTTCATCGTCTCGGGCACGCTGGAAGAGCGGATCGACCAGATGATCGAGTCCAAGACGGCTCTCGCGCAGGACGTCATCGGCTCCGGCGAGGAATGGCTGACGGAACTCTCGACCTCGCAGCTGCGTGAGCTGCTGGCGCTGCGCCCGGACGCGGTGGGGGAGGATTGAGGGCGTGAGACGCTAGAGCACAGATCACAGAGCACAAAGCACAGATTCGGACTCCGCGACGGGGCCTGAAGAACTCACCAGAAGCATCGGGTTCACAAGACCCAAGACCCAAGACCCAAGACCGATTCCCCTCCGCGAAGCCCGCACCTCCGCGGTGAATCCCCGACCTCATGGAACAAAAGCGATTCATCCCCCAGCCCAAGCCGCTCCCCGAGAAGGCCCGCAAGGTTCGCGGCGGCCTGAAACTCACGGGCGAGTGGCCCATGCGCCTCTCGTGGGCCGCGATGGGCTGGGTGGAGGGGGTGTCGCGAGTCGCCGGCGCCGACGCGGTGGCCCAGGGCGTTGAGTATGCCCGTGGGGCGCAGACACGGACGCTGACGATTGAGCCGGGGCGGGTGATCGCCGAGGTGCAGGGGCGGCAGTACCGACCGCACCGGGCGGTGCTGGAGTTCGCGGTGCCGAGCGATGCGCAGTGGCACGCCGTCGAGAGCGCGATGACCGAGCAGGCGGTTTTCGCCGCGAAACTGCTGGCCCACGAAGTGCCTGACTCCATCCAGACGGTGTTCGACCCGCTGCATCTGCGGCTGTACCCCGCGCTCACGTCACCGGCCGATCCCGACCTCAAGGTGTCCTGCACGTGCGGTCACACTTCGGCGTGGTGCAAGCACGTGGTGTGCGCGGCCCTGCTTCTCGCCGAACGGATGGACAAGAACCCGTTCCTGATCTTCACGCTGCGGGGGCTGCCCGGCGACGAACTATTGGAGCGGCTGCGCTCGCGCCGTGCCGCGGCGCAGGGCGGCGATATGTTCACGCAGTCGCTCAGCCAGCGGCTGACCGGGATGGCCCCGGTGGTGGCAACGGCTCGGTTCGACGACGACGGGTTTCCCGATGAGGACGGCTTGACACCCGCTTCCGACGGGAACGTCTCGGCGCCGGTGCCTGCGCCCGGGGCCGCGCTGCCGCTCGAGGCGTGTGTCGAGCACTTCTGGGACATGGGCCCGGGCCTTGATGAGCTCGAGACGCCGCTGCGCCCGCCGGAAGTCAGCCACGCGCTGCTGCGCCGGCTGGGGCCGAGCCCGTTCAAGGAGGGCAAGTTTCCGCTGGTGGGGCTGCTGGCGACCTGCTATGAGACGATCTCGAAGGCGGCGCTGCAAGGCGTGACCGAGCCACCGATGGTTGATCCGGAACGATCGGGATCCTGAACGTGGCCCGGCTCGCGTGCTGATGCACCACTCATCGCCACGCCTGCTGCTGCGCCGTAAGTCGGGACCGGATGCCGTCGTACAGCGTCTGCGGGATGGCCATGATCTGCGCCTGGCTCAGTGCCTGCACGCGGGGCGTCGAGACCAGCC
>CAYZFW010000237.1:0-5242 GCA_964477615.1 uncultured Phycisphaeraceae bacterium
TGTCGAGCAGGTCACGAAGGGGGAGATTGCTGAGACGCTTCCCGCGAGTTTCAACGGCGAGGTCGCCTCGGTGGCGCGTGAATGGGTGGAGCAGACGTTCGGCATGGAGATGCTCGCGTCGGCCATGCTGGTCGATGGCGAAGGTGTGGTGCGCGACATCGTGCAGTTTCGATCGGAGGGGGAGCGGAGCCTTACCCTCGAGAATGCGGCGCGGCGGCTGGTGAGCGGGGAACTTCGCGTCGAGGACGACGATCTGACGAACCGGCGCAAGCGGGCACAGACTTGGCGTGACTACTGGCGGGATCGCCCGTCACACCATCGGGTTCTCGCGGTTCAGGAAAAAGCGGATGTTCCGGTTGCAGAGCCGAAGAAGGCCCCGGATCACGGCGTGGTGGGTGCCAGCATGCAGACAGGTTGGGGGGCGCGGTTTGATCGCGTGTGGTTCGATGTCGATCGCGATGGCACGCAGGAGTTGGTCATCCCCGGCGAGGGTGGACGCATCCACTTTGTGCGGCCGGACGGGCGCGAGCTGAAGCCCCTTTCGCTCGATGTCAAGGCGAGGGGCCTGACGATCCGTACCATCCGACCGGTGCGAACGTGGGCCGGAACGGGGTGGGTGGTGCTGTACTACCACTACGACCATGAACAGCCCCGGGACCGCCTGCCGCCGGATTTCGTTGAGATGTTCGATGCCGAGGGGCGTCGGGTCTGGCGGTACGAACCGCCCGCAGCGGTCACGCCGCTCGCGCCCAATGAGTACGACAACGCGGAGTATGCCGTGGCCGGTGCCGACCTCACGGGTGACGGCGTTGATGAGGTCCTCATTGGCTGCAGCATCACGCGGTACAAGAAGGTCGAGGGTGAACTCAACACCTGGTCATCGGACAGCAATTCCGGGCGTTCTGCGGTCTTGGTCGTGCTTGATTCCAGGGGGCGGACGCTGTCAATGACGGAGTTCGGTGCCAGCAAGATCGGTTGGATCGAACCTCTGCCGGGCACGCCGGCGGTGATGGTCTCTTTGGAGAACGGGGTACGGCGTGTTGAGTTCAAAGCCCTGCAAACGCCCTGACGGGCCACCGCACTCACTCGACCACTTCACCCGGGGGCTCACCCCACCTTCGCCGCCTTGTAGAACGGCAGCGCCGTCACCTCGGCCTCCAGCACCGCGTCGCGGCCCGTGTCGATCTGGAGTTTCTGGCCGGTGTTCGCCAGGGCGGCGTCTACGTAGCCCATCGCGATGCCGCGGCCCAGGGTGGGGCTTTGGCAGGCGCTGGTGACTGTGCCGACCTGCTTCGCGCCCTCCTTGATGACCATCCCCTGGCGGGCGGAGCGTTTGCCCTCGACCCACATGCCGACGAGTTTGGTCTTTGGGCCTCCGCTGTCGCGGGTGCGTTTGAGGGCTTCCATGCCGACGTAGGCCTCGCCGCGTTCGTCTTGGTCTTTGTCGAGGGCGAGGGCGAAGTCGAGGCCGCTGGCGAGGGCGTTGATTTCTTCGCCGAGTTCGTGGCCGTAGAGGGGCATGCCGGCCTCCATGCGGAGGGTGTCGCGGGCGCCGAGGCCGACGGGCTGGGTGACGTGCTGGGCGTCGCTGATGAGCATCTTCAGGGCCATGTCGACCATGCCGGCGGGGAGGATGACCTCGACGCCGTCCTCGCCGGTGTACCCGGTGCGGCTGACGATGAGCTTCATGATGAGGTAGTTCTTCTCGGTGAAGCGGTACTTCTTCAGCGTGGGGATTTCACGGCTGAACTTCCCGATCACCTCCATCACCTTCGGCCCCTGCAGGGCGACCATGGCGGTCTTGAGGGTGTTGTCCTCGATCTTCACGACGAGGTCGCCCTTGATGGCCTCGAAGTGGGCGAGGAGTTTCTCGCGGTTGGAGGCGTTGACGACCACGAGGAAGTCGGCGTCGTCCTTGCGGTAGACGATGACGTCGTCCTTGACGCCACCGTCGGCGTTGCAGACGAGGCTGTAGCGGCACTGGCCGTTCTGCATGTCGCTGATGCGGCGTGTGCAGAGGCGTTCGAGGAAGCGGCGTGAATGGCGTCCGGTGACCATGACGCGGCCCATGTGCGAGACATCGAACACGCCGCCGAGGGTTCGGACGCGCTTGTGCTCGGCGATGATGCCGGTGCTGGCGGCGTCGGTGCCGGGCGGGCTGTAAACGATGGGCATCTCCCACCCGGCAAACTCGACCATCTTGGCGCCGTGCTTGAGGTGGTAGTTGTGGAGGGGGGTTTTGAGCATGGATGTGATTGGGTGGGCTTCGGAGGGGTGCGGGTGCGTTTGACGTGCGAGTGTATCGCTTTGAGATTGCCGCCGAGCGTGTCCCATGAAGTCCAAACAAGCCAGCCACTGTGGCGCATTTCTGCGATACTGCCCCGGCGTCCGTCCCGACCGCACACCGGATGAGGAATCTCCATGGGAATCGCTCTCTTTGTTCTCGCGCTCGTCGTCGCTCTGGCCCTGCTGGTGGCGCTGCCCAAGATGCCTGATCTCCTGCGTCGCCCCGCGGCGTTCCTGGCGCTGGTTCTGATCCTCGCGGGCGTGGTGGCTACGCCGGTGGTGTATGTGGGGGAGTCGGAACTGGGCGTCGTCGTCAAGACGGCGTTTGGGAAGGCGCTGCCGCCGGACAAGATCGTGGCGACTTCGGGGGAGATGGGGCCGCAGGCGAAAGTGCTCTCTCCCGGGTGGCACTGGGGGTACATCCCGTTCGTTTACAAGGTGGAGACGTTCCCGGTCACGCGGATCGAGGCGGGCGAGATCGGGATCCTGTCGGCGGCGGACGGGAAGCCACTGCCGGCGGGCGAGATCTACGCGCCGGAGTGGGCGCCGGGGTCGATGGAAAAGATGATCGATGCCGAGCACTTCTTAGGCGCGGGCGGGGGGTTCCGCGGGCCGCAGGCGACGGTGCTGACGCCGGGGTCGTACCGCATCAATCCGAAGCTGTTCAAGGTGAAGATGGCCAAGGTGACCAACGTTGCGCCCGCGACGGCGGCGGTGGTGAAATCCAATGTGGGCGACGTGCCCCCGACGGCCGTCGCCGGAGGCACCCTCGGCGCCAGCACACGCCTGGTTGATCGCGGGCAGCGTGGGCTGTGGCGGCAGCAGCTCGACCCCCAGCAGTACTACCTGAACACCGACGCCTACGAGATCACCACGATCTCCACCGCGGCGCAGGTCGTCGATTACACGGCCCACCGAAGCTCAGAAGTGAAGCAGGCGGGCAAGGCCGAGAAGGCGGGCGAAGCGGAAGAGCGCGAGATCAACGTGCGTTCCAGTGACGGGTTCACGTTCCCGGTGGACGTGCGGGTGGAGTTTGTCATCGAGCCGCAGAACGCGCCGCTGGTGGTGAGCACGGTCCGGGATGACAAAGAGGGTTTGCAGCGTGTGCTGAACTCCGCGGTGCGGGCGATTTTTCGGAACTCCGCCGAAGGGATCAAGGCGCTGGAGTACGTGCAGCAGCGCTCGCACCAGGAGAAGATCGCGCTCGAAGCGCTCCGCAAGGACATGACGCGCTACGGGCTGACCATCCAGGCGGTGCGTATCGGCAACGTGGGCGATCAGGAGAGCCTCGGCAAACTGCTGGAAACCCAGACCAACCGCGCCATCGCGCTCGAAGAGCAGACCACGCTGCAGGAACAGCAGCGCACGGCGGAGCAGAAGAAGGCGCTCTCACGTACCACGCAGGAATCCGAGGAAGAGAAACGCCTCGCCACGGCGCGGTACGAGGTGAAGATCGCCGACGAGAGCAAGGCCAAGAAGATCACCGAGGCCAACGGCGAGGCCGAGGCGATCCGCATCAAGGCGCTCGCGCAGGCGGAGGCCTTCACAGCGATCGCCCGGGCCATCGGTCCCAATAACGCCGCGATGATGGAACTGCTGAAGGTGGTGGGGGAGCGCGACATCAACATCACGCCGCGGGTGTTTGTGGGAGGTGGCGTCGGGGCTGGTGGTGCCGGGAGTGCGCTGATTGGCACGATGCTGGATTCCCTGGTGACGAAGGGGGAGGAACCTGCCTCTTCCGCGCCCGCGCCTGCGGGTCAGTCCGCAGCCCCGGCATCCGGCAAGAAGTGAGGTTTCGCCGGGTCGCTCGCTGGAAAATTGCTGATTCGCGTTGATCGCCCGGGCAGGGCTGTCCCTCGGTCGGGGGGGACTTAGCATGCGGCCCAAGTCTGCTCCGTAGGTGCGTTGGTTCTACTTTTCTGGCTCAATCCGGCGTGTTTCGGCTTGTTTGAGCCACCGATTTGGGGTAGTCTGTTGGGGTCAGCCCGGTGGCCGCACACCGCCGGGGCCCATCTGTTTTGCCGGTGCCAGCACCGAATCGGGAGCGCGCCCATGTGTTTTTCGGCGCGCAAGGAGAGCGTGATGTCGCTTCATCGTTCTGTCGCTCAGCGTCGTGGGGGTGTCGATGCGCGCGTGATCGCAGCCGTGGCGGGTGGGGTTCTCTCTCTGGCTGCTGCGCCAGCTGCGATGGCGGCGAACTTCTCATGGGGCGGGCCCGTGAGCGGGACCTGGGGCACGCTGACCAATTGGTTGCCCAACGGCGTGCCGCAGTTCGCCGGGGACACCGCGACGATCGACGCGACCGGGGCGACGTACACCGTCACGCTCAACATCAACCCGACACTCGACGCGTTCACGCTGAACTCGAGCGACGCGACGCTGTCGATGAACGGCGTCTCGATGAACGTCGCCGGCGCATCGAATCTGCTCGCGGGCACCACGGTGCTGCAGAGCTCCTCGTGGGTGGGCGCGGGGCTCCTGACGAACAGCGCCAGCCTGTTCGTGCAGGGCTTCTCGACGATCAACAACCTGTCCAACGAGGTGGGCGGCGTGATGACGGTGCGCGGGGCACCGGGGCTGAACACCCAGCTGAGTGTGACCAATCCCTTCACGAACAAGGGGCTGATGACCTTCACGTCGCTCGTGAACGCCACGGCGAACCTGAGCGTTGGCGGAACGGGGGACTTCACGAATGCCGTGGGCGGCACGGTTGAGGTGATGGCCGGCGCGGGCGGGCAGCGGAGTTTCAATGCCAACGTGATCAACCAGGGCGCGTTCAACGTGAGCGCGAGCCTGTCGCTCGACCGCGCTTCGGGGCTGCACTCCAACGCCGGGGCGATGAGCATCGGGGCGGGCTCGAGCATCACCGTCAACGGCAACAGCCAGAGGTTCACGCAGTCGGGCGGGACGCTCGTGGTCGACGGCGAACTCGCGGTGAACAGCGCAACCTTCCGTC
>CAYZFW010000238.1:0-5212 GCA_964477615.1 uncultured Phycisphaeraceae bacterium
GCGCGCGGTAGAGCAGGAGTTGACGCGCGGCGGAATCGAGCAGGTCGTCGCCACGGATCACGTGCGTGACGCCGTGCCGGATGTCGTCGACCACGACGGCGAGCTGGTATGACGGTTGGGCACGCTTGGTCCACACCGTGAAATCGCCGATCGAGTCGATCGGGCGGCGTCGCTGCACGCCGGCGAAGAGGTCGTCGAAACCGATCGTCTCATCCGAGACGGCGAAGCGCCAGTTCGTCTCGGGGTTCTCGAACGCGCGCGGCGCATCGAAACCCGCGGGGCGGAGTTCCGGAGGGAAGCGGGCTTCGGTGCCCGGTGTGGCGCTGGTGTCGGCAGCGGGGACTGTGCCGGATTCCTGCGGAGCAGACGCTGCGGCCTCGATCTCCGTCCGTGTCAGTTCGCACGGGTACACCAGGCCGCGCGAGGCGAGCGACCTCATCGCGTGCTGGTAGGGCGAAAGGTCCGACGACTGCACGTGCGGGCCCTCATCCCAGTCGATGCCCAGCCACGCAAGGGTGTCGAGCACGGCCTCGGCGGCCCCGGGCTTGACGCGCGGGCCGTCCAGGTCCTCGATACGCATGACGATGCGCCAGCCGCGGCGCCGCGCCATGGCCCACGTGACGAGAAACGTGCGGACGTTCCCCAGGTGCAGCGCGCCCGTGGGAGACGGCGCGAGCCGCGTCGCGGGACGGGGCGGGGTTGGTACGGGCGCGTCGGGCATCGCCGGTAGGCTACACCGCGAGCATGCGGAGCCGCACGATCCAAAGTCCCGGACGCCGCCGGTACACTCTGGGCCTCTTCGCACCCACACAGAAGACGCCATGCCCCCCACCAAACTCACCGAAGCCGAGATCTCCCAGGCCCTGCACGCCGTCCCCGCGTGGGCGCGCTCGGGTGGTCAGATCGAGCGGACGTTCGTGTTCAAGGACTTTCTCGGGTCGATGACCTTTGTGAACCAGATCGCGCAGTACGCCGAGAAGGTGCAGCACCATCCGGACATCCTCGTGCGCTGGAACAAGGTGACGCTCAGCGTCAGCACGCACGACTGCGGCGGCATCTCCATCAAGGACTTCGATCTCGCGAAGGCGGCCGACGCGATGGCGGGCGGCTGATCGCAGGACGCGAGGAACGGGATCACGCTGGCTCACACCGCCTCGCCCAGTTCCTCGCGCAGGGCCTGCTTGGCCCACCGTCCGCACAGCCAGACCACCAGCAGGAGGATGGCGAGGCCGACCGCGATCCCGGCCCACTTCCAGTTGCCGCCGGCTTCACCCACCTTATCTAGGCTGCCGACCCCCGCGCCGATGAACGCCGCGAGAATGGTGCGCGGCGTCATACCGACCACCGTGCCGGTGATGTAGATCAAGGGGTTCACTTTGACACTGCTCATCACCATGTTCATCAAGGCAAAGGGCGAGTTCGGCGGGATGCGCAGCAGCGTGACCAACGAAAGCGTGCGCCACGCCGAGCGCCGCACCAGCGCATTCTTCACGACCTTCGCGCGGGCGTTCGATTCGATCGTCCTCAGCACCCTCTCGCGGGCGACAAAGCCCCACACGACGTAGCCGATCAGCGCCCCCAGCGCAATGCCGGCAATCGCCAGCGGCCCCCCGACCTTCCACCCGAAAAACACCCCGGCCCCGAAACTCAGCGCGTACGTCGGCATCAGGGCCAGCCCGGTGGTCAGCGTAAAGACGGCCACGAACCCCCACATCCCCGCGGTGCCGTGGGAGTCGACCCAGCCCTTCAGCCGCGTGGCGAAGGCGATGAAGACGAACCCACCCAGGGCCGGAAAAAGCGCGGCAATGAGGGCGGGGACGGCGACACCGGGGCCGAGTTGCTTCACCACGGCTTCGGCGTCGAAATTCTGGCCTTGCGGTGCGGTCTGCTGTTCCGGACTATTCATGGTGAGAGGATAGCGTTCGACTTCTCGGCGCAAGCGCAGGATCGGCCGATAGGCTGCAGAGATTGTGTTCAGCTCGGCATAGACTCCGCCCCGATCCCTCGCACCCTCCCACGAACCCCGATGAGTCTCCGAGCGTCCATCGCCAAGTCCCAGCGCATCGTCGTCAAGATCGGCTCCGCCGTGCTCACCGGCGGCGGACCCGCGCTCGACCGCGCCTTCATGCACGACCTCGCGGCCCAGATCGCCGGCCTCGTCGGTGAAGGCCGACGCGTCATCGTCGTCTCCAGCGGCGCGGTCGCCGCGGGCCTTACTCCCCTGCGCATGACCTCCCGCCCGCGCGACGTCGCGGGCCAGCAGGCCGCCGCCGCCGCGGGCCAGCCACTCCTCATGAGCCTGTGGAACGAGGCCTTCTCGGTGCGCTCCGTCCCGGTCGCTCAGGTGCTGCTGGGCCGCGGCGACTTCGACTCGCGTGAGCGCTTCCTCAACATCCGCAACTGCCTATCCCGCCTCCTCGAAGTCGGCGCAGTCCCGGTCATCAACGAGAACGACACCGTCGCCACCGAAGAAATCTCACTCGGCGACAACGACCTCCTCAGCGCCAAGATCGCCGCCGCCGTGCAGGCCGATCTGCTGGTCATCCTCACCGGCGTCGGCGGCGTGCTCGATGCCTCCGGCGCCGTCGTGCCCGAGGCCGCCAGCGCCGACGCCCTGGCACACCTGGTCCGCACCGAAAAGAGCGCCCAGGGCCGCGGCGGGATGTCGAGCAAACTCGCCGCCGCACGCGCCGCCGGACTCAGCGCCGTCCCCACCATCATCGCACCCGGCCGACCCGCCGGATCACTCGCCCGCGCGTGCCGCGGCGAGAGCGTCGGCACTTTCATCGCCGCCCCGGCCGAGTCGCGCGTCGCCGGCAAGCGCCTCTGGATCGGCCTGGGCGTCACCCCCAGCGGCGCCGTACTGATCGACGACGGTGCGGCCAAAGCCGTCCGCGAGCGCGGCGCTTCCCTCCTCGCCCGCGGCGTCACCGGTGTCTCCGGCTCGTTCGAGCTCGGCGACGCCGTCCTCGTCCGCCGAGCCTCCGACGCCCGCGATGTCGCCCGCGGCCTCACGAACTTTTCTTCCGCCGAACTCACCAAGATCATCGGCGTCGAATCCGCCCGCTTCGAGGACACCCTCGGCAGGCAGGCCCACGAAGAAGTCATCCACCGGGACAACATGGTGATCGAACCCGGCTGATCCATTGGAAGCGAACGCATGGAACGCGTGGACGTCATCGTGATCGGCGCCGGGCTCTCAGGCCTCTGCTGCGCCCTGGAACTCGACGCACTCAAGAAGTCGGTCACGGTGCTCGAAGCCTCGGACGCCGTCGGCGGTCGCGTACGCACCGACATCATCGACGGCTTCCGACTCGACCGCGGTTTCCAGGTCCTCCTCACGGCGTACGCCGAAGCCCAGCGCGTGCTCGACTACGACGCACTCCAACTCGGGATGTTCTACCCCGGTGCGCTCGTGCGCTGCGAGGGCAAGTTCCACAAGATCGCCGACCCGCGCAAGAAGCCCCTCGATGCCGCCAGGGGCTTCCTCTCGCCCGTCGCGACCCTCGCCGACAAAGCCCGCCTCGCCGTGATGGAGCAGCGGATCAAACTCGGCGGCGAAGCGGCACTCTGGTCCCGCCCGGAACGGTCCTCCATCGAAGCACTCCGCGCCGCCGGCTTCGCACAGTCCACCATCAACCGCTTTTTCCGCCCCTTCTTCGGCGGCGTGTTCTTCGACCCTGACCTCGCCACCAGCAGCCGGATGCTCGAGTTCGTCTTCACCATGTTCAGCGCCGGCCGCGCCGCCCTCCCCGCTCTGGGAATGCAGGCCATCCCCGAGCAGATCGCGGCCAAACTCCCCACCGGAACCATCCGCCTGAACCAGCGTGTGAGGGAACTCACGACCGAAGACGACGGCGTGAGCATGGGCACCGCTTCCGGCGAAACCCTGCACGCCCGTTCTGTGGTGATCGCCACCGACGCCACCAATTTCGAGAACCTCTCTCGCACCCACGCCGCCGCGCCGACCACCACGCCGCGTGCGTGGCGAGCGACATCCACGCTCTGGTTCGCCTGCGAGAAGCCGCCCGTGAATGAGCCGATCCTCATTCTCGAAGCCGACGGCGGAGGCGCCACCGACGCGCCGATCAACCACGCCGCCGTCCCCAGCCTGGTGTGCCCAACCTACGCCCCGCCCGGGGCCCATCTCGTTGGTCTCAGCATCGCCGATCAGCACGCCGCGGCGATGCCAACGAACCAACTGGAACCCGCCGCGCGGGCCCAGATGTCACGCTGGTTCGGCGCTCAGGTCGCCTCGTGGCGCCTCCTCAAGCACCACTTCATCCCCCACGCCCTGCCCGCCCAGCCGCCCGGAACGCTCGATCCCCATCAGCGCCCGTCCACCATCGCGCCCCACGTCTTCGCCTGCGGCGACCACCTCGACAACGCCTCCATCAACGGCGCGATGGAAAGCGGCCGACGCGCCGCGGCTGCGGTCCACAGCACGCTCTGATGAGCACTCGAGAATTCACGGCTTGACCCAAGCACCGTTGCGAAACACGGTCGCCTCTAGGTCCACGCCATAGTGCGCGGCGACCGCGCCCGGGTCGACATCGCGCAGCGGTGCTGCCCCGTCGATCTTCGCCTGTGCCGACCACGTCGTCGGCGACGCACCCAGCAGCAGCGCCTCGGCACGCAGCTGCATCCCGAACCGCTCCGGCGTCATCGCCGGCGACGGCGCAGGATTCCCCAGACACACCGGGCACAGTTCCACCACCTGCCGACCGTCCTCCGGCGAGCGAGCCCCCTTGATAATCCGCTCGCCGCGGCAGCGTGGGCACCCCGTCGCCTTCGCCGAGTCCGATTCAAGTTCAGTCAGGATCGTCCGCGCCTGCTTCTCGTCGACACCCGCACGTGTCAAGAGCGCCAGCGCCTCGGGCTGCCGACGCAGCATGTCGCGCACCTTGCGAAACTCCCCCGACCGGTACGCGCCCATTCCGGCGGCAACCTCGTACGCGCCGCTGCCCGCCGCCAGCACCCGCGGCGAAGGCTCCCACTTGACGCTCCGCGCCGCCGGCGCAACGCTCTCGGCGACACCCCGCAACCACCGCGCCTCCTCGGCGCTGTCCGCAAGCGACGCCAGCGCCAGCATCGCGCTCGACGCCAGACGCGAATCCGCCGAGGCACGCCGCGAGAGCGCGATCCGCGCCGAAAGCACAAACAGACGCCGCGCCTCACCCAGCGCCCGCTTCGACGACTCACCGCCCGCCGT
>CAYZFW010000239.1:0-5187 GCA_964477615.1 uncultured Phycisphaeraceae bacterium
AAGAGCACGACGATGAAACTGCTCACCGGGTCGATGGCCCCGACCAGCGGGCCGCCGTTCATCGCCGGGCTGGATGTCGCGGCGGACCGGATGGGCGTGGCGCGGCGTGTGGGCTACCTGCCCGAGAACGGCCCCATGTACGCCGAGATGACGCCGATGAGCGTGCTGAGATTCTTCGGCGAAGCGCGCGGGCTGACGGGGTCGCGCCTGAAGGAGCGCATCGACTTCGTGATCGGCGAGTGCCGACTCGAAGAGGTCATCGGCAAGCCGACGGGGAAGATGTCCAAGGGCTACCGCCAGCGCGTCGGCATGGCGCAAGCGCTGCTGCACGACCCTGACGTCCTCATCATGGACGAGCCGACGGCGGGCCTCGACCCCAACCAGGTGGAGCACGTGCGCGAACTGCTCCGCGGCCTCTCAAAGACCAAGACCATCCTGCTCAGCACCCACATCCTGCGTGAGGTCAAGGCGATGGCCTCGCGCGTCCTCATGGTGTCGCAGGGACGACTCGTCCACGACGGGCCGGTGTCGAGCCTCGGCGATGACGAGGGCGAGATGGAGCGGAAGTTCCGGCAGATGACGGGGGAAGGCACGAAGGCATGAGGCACGAAGGCACGAAGTGACTTCATCCGTGATCGCAGACCGCGAGTCAGCAAGACACAAGACCCAAGACTCAAGACCGAATCCCACTATGCAATCCCACGTCATCAAGGCCATCATCAAGCGTGAACTGGGGAGCTACTTCTCCAGCCCCACGGGGTACGTGTTCATCACGATCTTCGTGTTTCTGTCCGCCGTCGCGGCGTTCTGGCTGCCGGGGTTCTTTGACCGGAACCTCGCGAACCTCGACCAACTGAATCGCTGGTTCCCGACGCTGCTGCTGTTCCTTGTTCCCGCCGTGACGATGGGTGCGTGGGCCGAGGAACGCCGCAGCGGGACCGATGAACTGTTGCTGACCCTCCCGGCGCGGGACCGCGAGCTGGTGCTGGGCAAGTACCTGGCCGCGCTGTCCATCTACGGCGTGTCGCTGCTGTTCTCGCTCAGCCATCTGGCGGTGCTGTGGTATCTCGGGAAGCCCGACCTGGGGGTTGTTGCTTCGACGTATCTGGGCTATTTCCTGGCGGGCGCGGCGTTGATCGCCGTGGGTCTGGTGGGTTCGGCGGTGACGGGGAACCTGACGCTGGCGTTCATTGTGTCGGCGCTGCTGTGCGGGCTTGTGCTGTCTCTGGGCAGCGCGGGGGCGCTGCTGCCGGGGACGATCGTGGAGCGTGCCGCGAGCGCCGTGTCGTTCCAGGATCGCTTCATGGATTTCGGCCGCGGCGTGATCACGCTGGAGAACATCGGGTACTTCCTCGCCATCGCGGCGCTGGGTCTGTGGGCCAACACCTTCATCGTGAACCGGCGCCACTGGGCGGGGTCCAGCGCCGGCGGGCCGCGGACGACGCTTGCGTTTGTGCGCGGGGCGGCGCTGATCGTCGCCGGCGCAGCGGGGGTGGTGCTGCTGTCGCGCCTCAGTGTGCGGGCCGATGCAACGCAGGAGCGCCTGTGGTCGCTCTCGCCGCAGACGCGGGCACAGGTGGCGGCGCTCAGCCCGGAGCGTCCGGTGCTGGTGACGGCGTACGTCTCGCCCGAGGTTCCGGTCGCGTTCGTGCAGACGCGCGACACCCTGCTTGGCCTTCTGCGCGAGATGCAGGCCACCAGCGGCGGGCGTGTGGTCACGCAGATCGTCGACGCCGAGCCCTTCACCGAGGCGGCCCGCGAAGCGCAGCGGACGTTCGGGATCAGCCCCCAGACGGTCCCGCCCAGCCCCGAGGACGCCGAGCCGCGGGCGCGTGAGGTGTTCATGGGCGTGGCTTTCACGTGCGGGCCCGAGCAGTTTGTGATCCCCTTCCTGAACAAGGGGCTTCCAGTCGAGTACGAACTCTCGCGCTCCATCCGCACGGTAAGCCTGAGCGGGCGGAAGAGAGTCGGCGTGCTGGAGACCGAGGCGCAGCTCTTTGGCGAGTTCAACTACCAGACGTTCACGCCGGGGCGTGATTGGCCCATCGTCGAGGAACTCCGCAAGCAGTACGAGGTGACACGCGTCGCGAAGGGCCAGCCGGTGCCCGCCGAGGTGAATCTGCTGGTGGTGGCGCAGCCCAGCTCGCTCTCCGACGAGGAGTTGGTGCACGTGACGAACTATGTGAAGGAAGGCCGAGCGGCGCTGATCTTCGAGGACCCGCTGGCGCTGGTGAACCCGGTGCTCTCGACCAGTGAGCCGCGGGGCAGCATGAACGCCTTCCAGCGCCAGCGCGGGCAGAACGAGGGTCCGAAGGCGAACCTCGCGCCGCTGTACGCCGCGCTTGGTGTGACGAGCGCGAAAGAGAAGATCCTGTGGGACTCGTACAACCCGCGCCCGCAGTTCAGCGACATCCCGCGTGAGTTCATCTTCGTGGGGCGCAATAGCGGGACGCCCGACGCCTTCAATGCGACCGACGGGATCACAAGCGGCCTGCAGGAAGTCGTGCTCATGGGCAGCGGGATCATCGATCTCGCCGCTGATGCACCCAAGGGCAACGTCTTCACGCCCCTGCTCAAAGCCAGCCCGGTGACCGGAACAGTGGCGTACGACCAGATGCTGCAGCGGACCCCCTTCGGCGTGGCGGGGCTGAACCCGGCGCGCCGCCCAATCAAGTCCCCCGGCGCCCACGCGGTCGCGGCCCGCATCAGCCGCCCTGCTTCGGGCGAGGACAAGGGCGTGAACGCCGTGCTGGTGGCCGATCTGGACTGCATCAGCGACATGTTCTTCAGCATCCGTGCGCAGGGAATGGCGGACCTTGAGTTCGACAACATCACCTTCGTGCTCAACGCGGTGGACACGCTCGCGGGCGACGAATCACTGCTTGATCTGCGGAAGCGCCGGCGTGCCCACCGCACGCTGGAGCGGCTCGACCTGGCGCGCGCCAAGGAGCAGCAAGAGCAGCTCGCGGCCATCAACGCCGCGACCGAGAAGGCCGACGCCGAGCTGGAGCGGGCCAAGGCGAGCCTGCAGGCGAAGGTGGACGAGATCGACAAGCGGACTGATCTGGACGAATCGACCAAGAACATCATGGCCCAGAGCGTGCGCGAGGCGGAGCAGCGCCGCCTCGACGTCCAGACGGTCTCGATCAACGACGCGAAGCAGGCGGAGATCGTCGATGCGCGGATGCGGGCCAAGCAGCGCATCGACCGCACACAGATGAACATCCGCATCGCCGCGGTGGCGCTGCCGCCGATCCCGGCGCTGCTCCTGGCGGGCGTGGTATTCGCGAATCGCCGTCGGCGTGAGACGGCGGGCGTTTCACGGGAGCGGCTGAGGTAGATAGAGGCACTCGGCATCGGGCACTGGTGAACTCCGTGCCGCCCGAGACGATTCGACCACCCACGTTCGATTGCACGACCAAACCAAATCCAAGACCTGATGCCTGGTGCCCAGTGCCCAGTGCCTTCCAACCATGAACGACTTTGCCAAAACCGCCGTTGCACTTGTTCTGGCCGCCGGGCTCGCCGGGGCGGCGTACGTCACCGCTCCGCGGAGCGTGACGGACGCGACCTTCTCGGATCAGGGCGAGGTGTTCTTCCCCGCCTTCACCGACCCGCTGGCCGCCAAGAGCCTCGAAGTGATCTCCTACGACGAGCCCACCGCGACGCTCACCCCCTTCAAAGTGAAATTCGACGGCACGCGCTGGGTCATCCCGTCGCACCACAACTACCCGGCCGACGCGGAAGCGAACATGAGTGGGGCGGCGTCGGCGCTCATCGGGCTGAAGAAGGACGCCGTCGTCACCGACCAGGCGTCGCAGCACCAGGAGCTCGGCGTCGTCGCGCCCGACGACGACAAGGCCCCGCTCTCGGGGCGCGGCACGCGGGTCACGCTCAAGGGCGCCTCGGGCGACACGCTGGCCGATCTGATCATTGGCAAGCCCGTGAAGGGCACACAGGTGGGCGGGCAGGTGTACGCGCGGGTGCCGGGCAAGAACCGCGTGTACGCCGTGGCCTTCACGCGCACGATCACCTCGAAGTTCGAGGACTGGGTGCAGACCGACGTGCTGAAACTCAACGCGGCCCAGCCGATCGCGATGAACGTCAACCGCTACTCCATCGATGAGCAGCGTGGCACCAAGACGACCACCGAGACGGTGTCGATCACGAAGGCACCAGAGGCCACACCGCCCGCGCCACCGCCCGATCCCAACACGCCACCGCCCGTCACGCCGCGGTGGACCTTCACCGCCCAGCCCGGTGGCGGCCCCACGGCGGGCGAGGGCGTGAACGAGACCCCCATCGACGACGCGTTCAACACGCTCCGCTCCATGCGCATCCTCGGCGTGCGCCCCAAGCCCGAGAAACTCGTGAAGTTCTTCGGCACGGGCGAGCCGCCCTCGGGCCAGACGCTCAACACCCTCGACATCATGGGCATGGCCAGCAAGGGCTTCTTCGTCGACCAGACAGGCAAGTTCCTCGCCAACGAGGGCGAGGTCGACATCACCTGCGACGATGGGGTGGTCTACAAGCTCTACTTCGGCGAGCTGCTCGTCGCGTCGGGCGATGCGCTGAGCGCGGGCACGGACGACGTCACCGGGACGGATGCGAAGCCGACCGACAACGCTGCGCCCGCGGACAGCGCCGAGAAGCCCGCCGACGCCGCCGAGAAGAAAGGCACCGAGTCGCGCTACATGCTGGCGACGGCGACATTTGACCCGTCGATCCTCGGCGAAGCGCCGAAGATGCCCGTCGAGCCCACGCCACCCGAGGGCTACGACCCCAAGAAGGCCGCGGAACCGGTTGTGACGAAGGAAGGTGAGCCGGCCCCGACCCCAGCGCCGGACTCGCCCGAAGTCGCGGCGTACAAGGCGGCCAAGGCGAAGTTCGACGCCGAGAAGGCGGCGTACATCCAGTCGTCAAACGCCCACAACGTGAAGGTGGAAGCCGGGCGTAAGCGGGCCGAGACGCTTCGGAAGAACCTGGCCAACTGGTACTACGTGATCGACGCCCCGTCGTTCGCGAAGCTGCGCCCGACGCGGGAGTCGCTGGTCAAGAAGGCGGAGGCCCCGGCACCAGCGCCGTCTCCCGCTCCAGCACCCTTGCCGACGCCGTAAAGGGACTCTCCGCTCTCCTTCGGCGGGTGAACTTTGACGCGGAGGGTGCGGAGAGATATCGGAGATTGTG
>CAYZFW010000240.1:0-5186 GCA_964477615.1 uncultured Phycisphaeraceae bacterium
GGCGTCTTCGCCGCACAGCCGTGCCGAATCACCGCACGCAAACGACCCCCCCGACCAACACCAGATCACCATGACCACATCCCAATCCAATTCCCTCCTCCGCGCCCTCCGCGCCTCCGCGGTGAATCTGGTCGTCATGGCCACAGCGAGCGCCACCGCGCAGGACCTCGGCGTGAAGGCCGCGCCGCAGGCCGCCCCCGTGGTCATCACCAACGCCACGGTCCACACCATCTCGGGCGAGGTCATCAAGGGCGGTCACGTCGTCTTTGACGCCGGCGTCATCTCAGCGGTCGGTGCAGGCGCGGCCCCGGGCGTCGCGGGTCAATCGAAGATCATCGACGCCGCCGGCAAGCACGTCTTCCCCGGCCTCATCGGCGCCAACACGGTCATGGGCCTGATCGAGGTGAACGCCGCCCGCGCCACGCGCGATTCCAACGAGGTCGGCGAGTTCACCCCCGAGGTCCGCCCCGCCGTGGCCCTCAACCCGGACTCCACACTGATCCCCGTCGCGCGCACCAACGGCGTGCTGCTCACAGGCGTGATGCCCATGGGCGGCCTGGTGCCGGGGCGCGTCAGTGTTGTCCGCCACGACGGCTGGACATGGGAAGACATGACCGTGAAGGACGACGCCGGGCTGCTGGTGAACTGGCCCAACCTCCGCCCGATCAGCGCTTCGTGGATGACGCGCAGCGAGTCCGAGCAGATCGAGGAGATCAAGAAGAACCTCCAGCGCATCGACGATTTCTTCGACGCCGCCGCCGCGTATCACGCCGCCCGTGGCGCCGATGGGAGCGCCTCGCTCCCGACCGACCTCCGTTACGAGGCCATGAAGCGCGCGCTCGCGGGAGAGCTGCCGATTTTCGCGCGGGCCGACGAGTGGGACCAGATCGAGTCCGCCGTGAACTTCGCCGAGCGCCGGAAGCTCAAGCTCGTGATCGTCGGCGGGCGCGATGCGCCGCTCGCGGCGGAGTCCCTCAAGAAGGCCGGGGCCAGCGTCGTCCTCACCGGCACCTTCCGCATGCCCAAGCGGGCCGACAGCAACTACGACGACGCGTACACGCTCCCCGCGCGGCTTGAGGCCTCGGGCGTGAAGTGGTGCCTCGCCACCGAAGGCGGTGATTTCCAGACGCCGCACGAACGCAACCTGCCCTACCACGCCGCCCTCGCGGTGGCCCACGGCCTGTCGCGCGAGGCGGCCCACCGGGCGATCACGCTCTCACCCGCGCAGGCCCTGGGTGTCGCCGACCGCTACGGCTCCATCGAGAAGGGCAAGTCCGCCACGCTTTTCATCTGCGACGGCGACCCCTTGGAAATGACCACCAAGATCTCCGCGGCGTACATCGACGGACGCGAACTCGACCTGCGCAACAAGCAGACCGAACTCGACGCGAAGTACCGCGAGAAGTACCGCAGGCAGAATTGAGGCCGCGCATCAGAATCGCCCAGCATGACTTCGGCTCGCTTCTGACGCGCACCGCATCACACGCTGCCGGGCATCGGCATCACCTGCACGGCATCCCGAACGTCGCGAGGAACTCCACCAGGTCCATGGTGTTGACGGCGAAGTCCCGGTTGAGATCGAACTGGGAGTATGTTGTCACCGTCTGCCCGAAGGCTCCGAGGAACCCGACCAGGTCCTGCGTGTTCACGCTGCCGTCGCCGTTGAAGTCGCCGATACAGCGACGCGCAAGAACGCGGAACGACGCGGGCGCGTTGGTATTGCGGCTGAGGCCGGCGAACACGCCGCCGCCGGGGTTGACCTGGAAGGCGTTGTCGGCGGGGAATCGCGGGTCCTGATGGGTCGAGTCGGCCAGCCCGCCCATACCCCATGCGGTGTTGGCGCGGTGCATGATCGAGATGAAGTACGTGCCCGGGCCGAGCACCAGGCCGTTGTCATCCGTGGGCGAGATGCCGCGCTCATCGGGTGGAGCGGGCGGCCCGACGAAGCCGCGCAGCGCGATCATCGGGTTCACCTTCACCGCGACACCCTGCAGGTTCAGCGGGTTGCCGCCGCCCACAAGGCTCACGAGGTCGTACTCACCCCCGCCGCGGAACACCAGCGGTACGGTGTAGCCCTGGTCGTACAGCGTGTTGCCTTCGAGCGAGAGGTCCGTCTCCGCCGCCGAGCGCGACGCCCAGATGCTCAGCAGGAAGCCGCCGGGCGGCGGCAGCGGAACGCCGGCGGGCGCGCCCACCAGCGAATCCACCCGCGCGATCACCCGCTTCTGCGTCAGCGTGAACTCGTCGATGTAGGCGATGTTGAGGTTGCTCGGCGGGAGCGCGGCCACCTGCTGGCTTGTGCGGCGCTGCAGCGTGTTGGATGAGATGTCGTTCAGGCTCACCTGGTCCAGCGCGTAGTAGAACCCCGGCGGCGGCGCGGCGTTGAAGAAGTTCGCCGCTTGGAAGCACGCCGTGCAGTCGCTCCCGTCGCCGCGGAAGTTGCCCCCGCGGTTGAGGCAGTCGATCTCATCGGTGACGACGCACGGCCCGGTGGTGAGGCAGCAGCCGCCGTCGGTGATGCGCATCTCCCAGCCCGCGGTCCCTGGGTTGCTGCTCTGAGCGCCCGAGGGGTTGTTCCCCACGAAGCTCCCGGCGTTCGAGGTGCGGAACATCTGCCCGTTCGTGTCGCCCACGGTCGCGGGGTTGAACAGCCCCATGCCCAGCGCGTTCAGCTGCGCGAGCGTCGCTGTTGCCGGCCCCGCCCCGCCCGCATCAAACGTGATCCCCGCCCAGAAGGTCGCGGGCAACGCCAGCGTCCCGATGTCCCCGGCGACAAACGTGACCGTGTTCCCCGCGAACGTCAGCGGGCTGAAGTTGAACCCGTTGATGAACGTGCCCGGCCCGCCGCCCGAGCCGTTTGTCTGATAGAACCGCGTGAGCGGGCGCGCCGTGACGGCGCTTCCCGAGGTGTTCACCACCGCGAACGTGGTGACGTTTACCGTCCCCGGCGCGGTCATGAACAGTTGCCCGGCGATGAGCTTTGTGATGGCGGCCGAGCCCGTGCCCGACGCCCCGCCGTTGATGAAGTTCTGATTGATGTACGTGGTGATGTTGGAGTGCAGCACGCCCGAGGGCCCGCCGCGGTCCGTCGAACCAAGCGCGCCCGCCTCCGCCGCTTTGTCCAGAGGCACGACCCGGAGGACCCGGGCCGGGACGCCATCGACAACGGGAACCGCGCTCGCGTCCATCCGCACCACAGCGGGGGCCGCCGCGTCACCGGGCCGCGCGTGCGCCGCCGCCGCCACCGCGAGCAGTGCGCCGATGGCAACAGCGCCGCCCGTCACACGGCGCAGCAACACCCCGAACTTCGACGTCATCATGGTCTTCATGGCCAAAGCCTCCGGCGAGGCCGCGGCGTCCTGTGACGACACCGACAGCCCGCCATTTCTTTCTCGCACTCTCGTACACCCTACTAGTCAAATACAACAAGGCCAGAGTCAATCCGAACATCGACCGATTTTTCTCGGCTGATTGGTGTCTGTTCGTCATCCGCCCCCTTGGGCACGGCGCGTTATCGCGCCTTTCGCCCGCGCGACGCCGCTGCACCCCCGGCGTCGGACAAACGACGAACCTCCATCCGCGTCCCACCCGCGCGGAGCCTTGCCACCTGGCGCTCGCCCAGTTTCGCTCTCAGCGTCACCGACGAGCCCTCGTATGTACGGTCGATCACCTCGCCCTGTTTCTCGATGATCGAGATCGCCTTGCTCTCGCTCAGCGGCAGCGTGACGTCCATCTCCTCCACCGGCCCCGCGGCCATGGCGCGCACGCGGGCCACGAGTTCGGCGTGACCCAGCCCGTCCTTCTCCTTCGCGCAGAACGGGATGGCTCCGACCTCGCCGCCCTTGCCGCCGACCTTCGCCTGCCAGATCAGCAGCTCGCTGTTGTCACGCAGGCGGTCGGCCTTGTTCAGCAGCACCAGCCGCTCGGGCGGGGTGTAGGTGAACCCCTCACGCTCCTCGCGCCGCCGCACCTCGTCCATCAACTGGTCGAGCGTCGAGTTCACGGTGTCGTACTGCAGTTCCGCCGCGGGGTCCGAGACGTCGAGCACGACAAGCAGCAGGTTCGCGTGCGTGGCCTCTTCAAGAGTCGCGCGGAACGACGCGACGAGGTGGGTGGGGAGGTCGCGGACAAAGCCGACGGTGTCGGAGAGCATGACACCCAGCCCGCCGCCGAGCTTCCACTCGCGGGTGCGGGTCATCAGCGTGGCGAAGAGCTGGTCGTTGGCGAAGGCGCCGCCCGCGGTGAGCGTGTTGAAGAGCGTGCTCTTGCCCGCGTTGGTGTAGCCCACGATGCCGACGGTGAACGATTCGAGGTTGCGCTCGCGCACCTCGCGGGCCTTGCGCTGCTGGATCTCCTCGATCTCGCGGCGCAGCGCGGTGGTCCGCTTCTGCACCAGGCGCCGGTCGATCTCGAGCTGCATCTCGCCCGGCCCGCGCGTGCCGATGCCGCCGATGCCCCCGCCGCCGACGATGCGCTCGAGGTGGTCCCACATGGCCCTCAGGCGCGGGAAGGTGTACTGCAGTTGCGCCAGTTCCACCTGGAGTTTGGCCTCGTGCGTGCTGGCGCGCCCGGCGAAGATATCCAGAATGAGCTCGCTGCGGTCGAGCACTTTGACCTCGACGATCTCCTCAATCGCCGCGATCTGTTTGGGGCTGAGCTCGTGGTCGAAGATGACAACGCCAGCGCCGAGTTCGGCGCACATCGCCTTGAGTTCGTTGATTTTCCCGGAGCCCATGTACGTGCCGGCGACGGGCTTGGCCATGTTCTGGGTCAGTTCCCCCACCACCGTCGCCCCCGCCGTCTCGGCCAGGGAGCGCAGTTCCCCCAGCGGGTCGCGCTCGTCAAATCGAGACCCCGGCAGATGCACCGCGGCCAGCACGGCCCGCTCCTGCGTCAGCTTGATATCGGTGCGCTCTTTGGGGATCGCCATGGACGGGGATGGTAGCGCGGGACCCAAGCGGTCCGTGTCGTGGCACCGAAGTCGATGTCCTCATCGACTTCGGTGCTCCCGTGACCGTTCCATCAATCCACGCCGAAGTCGTCGGAACGACTTCGGTGCCACGATGCGCCGATTCCCCTTGACTTCACTTCCCGCCCATCGTGAGCCGCTCCGGGTACACCGGGAAGTCGCCGTTGCGACCGATCGGGGCCTGATCCGCGGGGATCGTGACCACCTCGCCCTTGCC
>CAYZFW010000241.1:0-5178 GCA_964477615.1 uncultured Phycisphaeraceae bacterium
GTTGAAGTCGCCCACGCACGAGGCGGGGGGCGGGGCGCAGCCGCCGCCGGCCAGGGCATTCAGCGCGGTGTGGTCGGCGAGATTAATCACGCCGTCGTTGTTCATGTCCACGTAGGCGTTGAAGTCCGCCGCCGAGGACGACTTGTTGAAGATGGCGTTGAGGACATCAACGTCGGCGCAGGTGATGCTGCCGTCATGGTTGCCGTCGCCCTTGGGCGTCGCCGGCGTGGCGGTCACCTGGAAGGTCGCGGTGATGGTGGTGCCGCTGGTGATCGTCGCCGGTGCGCCGACCCACTCCAGCCACACGTTCAGCGAATCGTCGTTGGGGTTGGTGCTCGGCGCGAGGTAGCCCTGCACGCCCAGCGCCCCTGCGGCCCCGCTGATCGAGATGAGTTTCACCTTGATGCTCGGGCTGCCGGGGTTCCACGTCGCCGCGGTGTCCTTGTAGAGCGTGAAGTCACCACCCACCGCCACGGGCTGCGGCGCGGGGTACAGGTACACATTCCGGGGCGAGTCGGTCAGACGGATCGTACGCGTCTTGTTGCTCGCATCAGTGACCGCGAGAAAGTTCGCGTCGTACTGCCCCGTGCCGAGGTTGGCGAGCATGCTGCTGAGCCAGAACAGCCGGAACGCGTCGTTGCCGCGCCCCGAGGTCAGGTTGATGTTCTGTGTCGCGGTCCACGTGTATGTCACGTTCACGACCGAGGCACCGACGCTGGGGTCGGGGTATTCACGCGTACAGGTGAGATTCGCAAGGCCCGAGTAGTTGCCCGTGCCGGTGACGCTGAACGGGTTCGCACGCTGCGCCGGCCCCTCAGGGAACGGGATCTGCGGCACCCACGTGGCGTTCAGGCTCGCGGACGTCATGTCCGGCACCGTGTCGATCGGCCCGCCGTTGGGACGGAACGAGGGGTGCGTCACTACGGAGGTGCCGAACGCCGTCGTCGTCCCGTCAGACTTCTGCACCAGCGGGCGGATGTACCCGTTGGCCACGATGTCGGCGAACGTCAGCGGGAACCCGCCGGAGTTCGGCACCGCGTCGGAGATCTCGATGATGTCGTACACGCTCTGCGTCGCGCACCCCGCGCCCACGCGGTAATTCTTCGGACCCGACGGCGTGATCGAGTTCAGGAACACGGGGATCGAGGGCTCGATCACCCCGCCGTTCTGCACCGCGAAGGCCCGCACGTTCCGGTCGTCCCAGATCTTGACATCGGGCGAGTTCAGGTTGTTGGTGTCCTGAGAGTACTCGACGTCGTCCCAGAAGACCGTCCCCTGATCCAACGTGTCATTGCCGAAGCGGAACGGCAGCAGGCTCACCGCGTTGGGCGGCTCGGGCCAGGGGTTGCCGGCGTTGTAGTAGTTGAAGATGTAATCCCAGTCCGCCTGCGTCACCGTCATGGTCATCTTCTGCCACGTCCCGGTCGCGAACGCCGTCCCGTTGATCGTCAGGTTCTCGAACACATCGAACACCGACGAGTTGGGCCGGCGGAACTCCATCTTCAGCCCCGCCGACTGCGTCAGCAGCGGACGGTTCACCGGCACCAGGTACCACGCCGAGAACGTCGCCGGGCCGCAGCCGAGCGAGTACGCCGGGTCGTTGTACAGCAGCGTCGTCCCGTTGAACACGTTCGTATCGAGACCGGAGAACACGTCCCCGGGCGGCAGCTCGACGCACGCGATCCCCGTCCGAGGCGTCACGCCCGCGGCCTCAAGAAACCCGTCGCCCACGAAGCGCCGGTCGGCCCCGTTGAACATCCGCCAGAACCGCACCACGGTCGGATCGGTCCGGCCCTCTTCAAAAGAAGGGTTCAGCACCGTCAACGACTGGGCGCCGGCGATGTTCGCCACGCCCAGCAGCGCCAGCCCCGCCAGCAAGGCCGGCGTCAGACATGCGGGGTTCCCACGGCGAGTCCGAACTGAGCAAGTCGATCGGGTCATGGTTCTCTCTCTGGGGGTGTTCGATCTGACGGTTTTCGATGAACGCGGAGTGGTCGAGCGTCGTCCGGCTGTGCGTCCCCGTGCGAAGGCACCGGGGGCCTCGGACAAAAGTAACCGTTTACATCCTGATGCCTATCGGTTCACAAGTCAACGGGTTTTTGAGGATTTCGCCCCGATTCTGCGGCGATCGGAGGACTTTGTTGGGGCGTGCAACGTCTCGGACATCTCACTGAATCAGTAAAACGCTTTACCACTCAACGACCTCCGCCTCGCCCGCGATTCCAATCACCCGGTCTCCATGCCCATCCCCGGCTTCGCGATTACTCCACCACCCCGGCGTAACTCGTCACGAACGCCACGCCCTGCTGGTCACCCACGCCCGCATAGTTCAGACGCTTCACGCTCTTGGCGTCCGTCACCTTCAGCATCGCCACCAGGTTCCCGACGCTGCACCAGCGCGTGGGGTTCTGCTGCCACGCCATGCTGCTCACCAGGTCCTCGGGTTTGCCCTGTTCAACAAACGCGAGCATCTCCTGATCGTGACCCAGCACCTTCTGGCGGAACGCCTCGGACTCGGGCGTGTCGCCCATGATCGGTGTCTTGTCGCCGAACGACTGACCGATGTGGCTGAGGTCGGCGGAGGCGACGATGAGCGTCTTGCCGCCGCTCTGCGCGATGGTCTTCTTCAGCGCTTCGATGAACGGCAGGATGCCCAGCCCCTGGTTGTCGTAGCTCTCGCCGTTGTTGACCGCGGGGTCGTGTACCAGCACGCCCAGGACCTTCGGCCCCTGCCCGGTGGTCTTGTCCGTGAAGACATGCTGCACCCACGGGATGTGCAGTTCGATCGAGTGCTCACGCTCGTGGTCGTAGCGGTCCTTCAGCAGTTTCGCGGCGTTGTCCGCCCCCAGATTCTCCCTGAGTTTCCCGAGGAAATCCGCGTCGAGCTGGCTGATCCCCAGCGGCGACTCGTAGCCCTTGTCACACGCCGTCACGCCCGTGCCCGAGCCGAAGTGGTTCGTGCCCAGGATGATCACGCGGTCGGGCCGGTCCACCACGCGGAGACGCCCGTACACGTGCGCGTAGTTCATCCAGCCGCGCCAGTAGTCAAGGTGCGGCGCAATCACCGCCCGCGGCAGCACGTCGAAGCTCGGGTCCTCCACCTTCTCAAGCGCCTGGCTGATCCACTGGTCCAGCGCCTCGCGGAGCTTCCGCGGTGCAATGGCCATCCGCTGCTCCTCCGTCGAGTTCTCACCAAGCTCCTGACCCGCCAGCATCTCCCCCACCTGCGCACTCGACCCCGGCGGCAGCGTCGCGCTGCTATCGAACTCCTCCCGCATCTTCTTCAGCATCGCCTCGAACACCGGCCCCTCCAAAAGCCCGGCATCGTCCAGCTGTGCCACGAACTGCTGCAGGATCGGCACTTCCAACCCACGCCCAACCGCCTTGCAGATCGCATCAAGGTCGTTCGCCCCGTTCATGTGCGGCAGCACCACCTGGAACTGCGGCACCGCCAGCACCACCTTGTCCGAAACCTGCCGCGCATCGGCCAGCCCCATGAGCACCTGCTCGTTGTGCTGGGTCGCAAAGCCCCGGATGGGACGCAACTTCGGCCGCTGCTGGTGCGGGGCGCCGGAAAAGGGAGGAACGGCGTTGGGCTGGATGGAGTCGGTCATGGGGTGGGCGTGGGAGGGGCGGCGGTCAGAATGCGGAACACAAGGAAAACGCAGGGTGAACGGGAGTGTAGGGAGCGGGCTCGACACGACGGACACCTTCATCGCCAGTACCGGGCGAGGGCGGCCCTTTGTTTGGATATTGATCGGATGCGCCACCCCCACTTGGCCACCCCCGCTTGGAAAGAACGGCCGAAGCGGCTATATTCCTCCCCCCAGTTTCTCGTCCGCCCCTCGGTGTCCGGGCAAGGCACCCTCGGCAGACCTCCGCATCCGCGTCGATGGGTTCGCCCGTCGTCCTTTTCTGAAAGCCTCGACCATGCTCGACAGCCTCAAAGCCGGCCAGCAGATCCGTTGCACCGTCACCCGTGACATCCGCGTGCCCCGTCACGCCGCGACGGTCGAGCGCCTCATGCGCGCCAACCCCGACATCAAGCGCCGCCTCAAGAAGGCTCAGGAGTACCGCATGGACACCCTGAACGTCCGCCCCCGCGGCGGCCGTCCGTGGGAAGCCCGCGTGAAGTCGGCCCGCTACGCCGTGGCCCTCAAGGGCTCGTCGTGGACCATGGCCTTCATCCCCCAGGTGCTCAACGACTTCAAGAGCATCGAGCAGTATCTCAAGATCGAGGCGGCGTAAGCGACCCCGAAGCACCGGGCTCGCACAATCGTCTCCGTTCAATCTGATCCCATGAAAAAGGCCCGCACTCGCGGGCCTGTTCTTTTTCATTGGCCTTTCGCGCGTCGCCGGTGCTACTGCATCATGCACGACTGCCCAAAGCGCCCGAGGAACGTCACCAGGTCAGAGGTGTTCACGGCGCCGTCGTTGTTAAAGTCAACCCCGCGGCAACCCGTGAGCGGTCGCCCGAACGCGCCCAGGAACGCCACCAAATCGGCGGTGTTCACCGAGAAGTCGCCGTTGAAATCACCCGGGCACACCGGTGTCGTCGTCAGCGTGGCGGTGTAGCCGTTGATGTTCGACACGCAGGGGAGAATCTCCTGGCGGACCGTCTGGATCACCCCGAAGTACAGCCCCGGCGGCAGCGTCGCCGAGACGCAGACCTGTTCACAGGCCCCCGCGCCGGACCCAAACGCCGAGACCGCGGTACATCCGGGCGCACTATAAATCTGGATAGCCAACGGGAAAGGGGCACTCACACACCACGTCACCTGTGCCGTCACCTCGGTGGTGAACTCGAAGTTGTCGACCTCCGGCCCGCTGAGGTTGATCTGCGCGATCGTGCCGGCGATGACGGCGTTGCACGGGACAGGCACCGCGTTGAAGCAAGCGGCTGGGTTCAGTACGTCACAGGCCTCGTTCTCAAGAATCGCCCCAGGCGGCACGTCTTGGCAAGTTCCGCCCAAGCCGCACTCCAGCACCAGCCCGTAGCGCCCGATCTCCGAGGCCTGCCACGCCGCCAACTGGACAAGGTACGTCTGCCCGACGGTGAGGTTGTTCGCCGTGAGCGACGAAAGGAGCCCGGGGCCGAACGAGTCGTCGTCGCAGGCGATCTGGGTCAGCGCGCCGCAGGTGCCGGAGTAGAGCGCCAGGAGCGTGTCGTCGGCGTTT
>CAYZFW010000242.1:0-5173 GCA_964477615.1 uncultured Phycisphaeraceae bacterium
GCCCCGCCGCCGCGCACGCTTGCGAGAACAGCACCAAGCATGACCACGCCCGCGAGCGCCGCAGCGAGCACCGGCGACAGCATCGCCAGCACGCCCCGCATCACGCCAGACCCTCGGCTTTGGCCAGTTCCACCGCCCGAGTTGCCGCCGCGGCGATTGCTCGGAGCGTTGGTGCCACGGCAACGGGCACCGCCGTAGACCCCCCGCGGTTCTCAACCACGTAGCGACCGAGCGCCCCCGCACGCATCTCCTGCATCAGCCCCGCCCGCACCGGCATGTTGTGCGACGCCGACTCCATCAGCACCCTTTCAACCGCATCAGACATGAGGAACCGGGCCAGCCGTGCGCCGTGGCTCGGGTTCGCGCCGTGCTGCACCAGCGCGACTGTGTTGGGGATCATCAGCGGGCCGACTGCATCAGAGCCGATTAGCGCCGCCGAGCATGAAACGTCCCACCCCTCGCGCTGTCCCGCCCACACATCGTCGGTGTCGGTCAGCCCTACGCTCGCCTCACCCGCGGCGACCGCGCGAACCACCGCCGAGTTCCCGTCGAGCACCCGCGCCCCGCCCGCCCGCAGCGCCCGCAGCCACGCGACGTATCGCTCCTCACCCACCGTCGCCAGCACCGCGGCGAAGTGGCCCCTCGTCGTGCCGAACGCGGCCCGGGCGATTGCCGGGGCCGCGCCAGTGAACGACTCGCTGAGGATGTCGGTGCCAGCGCTCTCACCCCCGCCGCGGCGCACCACCACCCGTGCCCGCAGCGCGAACGAGCCCCAGAGATTGCCCTCGCCGCGGTGCTCGACGGGCAAGTCGCCGAACGCCGAGTCCGGCATCGGTGCGAGCACCCCCTCGTCCGCCAGCGCGATGGTCAGAAACGGCTCGCTCGACCACCACACGTCCGCGCCTGCGTTCCCCGCCGCGTGCTCGGCCCGCAACCGCTCCACCAGCCCCGTCGTCTTGGTCGCCTCGGTGTCGCCCTTCACGAGCACGCGGAGGTTGTGTTCGCTCTCGAAGCGGGCTACGACGATCCGGAGGTACTCGTCGTCCACCGACGAATACAGCACCACCTCGGGTGTGTTGGTCGGCATCCGCTTCGTACACGCGGCGAGCCCCGCCGCGGCTCCGGCTGCGATCATCCCCAGCGCGTCGCGGCGTGTGACCGCCCCGCCCATCGAAGCGTGGCTCACTTCTTCTCCGCCGGCTGCGCCGGCGCCGCGTCCTTGTCAGCAGGGGCAGCGGGTGCGGGAGCGCCGCCCGCAGGCTTGGCCTTCTTCTCCAGCCTGCCGAAGTAGTTCTTCACCGCGTCGTGATACTCACGCGGGATCTGCTTGCTCTCGATAGCCTCGGCGGCCTGCTTGCTCCCGCCCTCGACGGCCTGAGAGAACGCCTGCTTCGCCTCGCCGCGGATCTGTTCGCCGCCTTCGATCACTTCTGAACCGATGATCGGGCCGCCCTGGTTGGGGCCCTTGATCTTCTGCTTGTTGAGTTCGAAGTCGCCCTCGACGGAGCGTCCTTTGCCGCCGCTCGCGCGTCCGGCGCTGTTGCCGCGCGGGCCGTTCTTCCAGTCCGGGCTACCACCCTTGGAATCACCGCCCTTGCCCGCCTGCTGGCCGCCGTTCATGCACTGGCCGAGCTGCTGGAGCTGGGACTGCACCTGGCTCTGGGCCATGTCGATCTCGTCCATCTTCATCTGGGCCATCTCGAGTTCCGAGAGTTGCCCGGCAAGGTCGCCCATCTGCTGGCCCGCACCCTGCTTGCCACCCTGCGAGCCCTGAGCCGCCTTCTGCATCGCCTTGGCGAGTTCGCCCATCTTGCCGCCGGCGTTCTTGCACGCCTCGCATGCCTTCTGAATCTGCTGCTTCTGCTCGTCGGTGAGGTGCTTCGCGGCCTCGAGGGCCTTCTTCAACGCCTCGGGGTTGTTGGCCAGAGCCTTGTCCAGGCCCATCTCGTTCAGTTTCCGCTCCAGGTCATTCTGGTCGCTCGCGAGCTTCTCCATCTGCTTGGCCATGTTCTCCAGGGCCTTCTGCATCTCCTGCTTCTGCTGCTCGGACATCTTGTTCGCGCTGAGTTTGTCCGAGAGTTTCGACAACTGCTCGCTCGCGGCCTTCAAGTCGCCGCGCTGCAGCGCCTGGGTCATCTCCTTCAGTTCCTGCGGGGCGGCTTCGCCGGGCTGGCGGAGGTCCTGCATCTTCTTCTGCAGTTCCTCCATGGCGCGGGCCTGGTCGGTCGAGCGGAGTTCCTTCAGCCGCTCGTCGATCGCGGTGAGTTTCTTCACCTGGTCGCGCCGGATGTCATCGGGCGTCGTGGGATTGGCCGGGTCTTTCGGGGCTTCGGCCTCACCCTCGGCCCCGAGTTTCTCATCGATCTTCGCGAGCTGCTGCTTCAGGGCGTCGTCCATCTTCTGGACTTCCGCCTTCACCTGCACGATCTCGGCCTCCTGCTTCGCCACCGCCGTGCGCCCCGAGAGCAGGCTCAGCGCGTCCCACTGCGGCAGCAGGCCCGCGAGGAAGAACCCGCCCGCCAGCAGGAAGGGCAGGGGCCATGTCCGCGGCACGTTGATCTGCACCGCGTCACGCACCACGACGCGCCGCGCCACGCTGCCCGCGTGCTCCACCGCCGCCGTGCTCCATGGATCGTTCTCGTTGCGGACACACAGCGCCGTCGAAAGCGTCTCGCGAAGCCCGGCGTTCAGGTCCACCGTGCGGGCTACGCCCAGTTTGGAGGGCCTGGTGAGGTACGACCACAGCAGCGCCGCAGCCACCCCGATCGAGCCCGCGGCGACCCACGCCCATGTCCAATCCAGAATGAACGCGAAGACCCGCTCCCCGATCCGCATCGCCAGCATCGCCCCCGCGACGGCGGTCAGACAGATCACCAGTTTCCGCACGAAATCCGCGGCCCCCAGCCGCCACGCCGCCCGACTCAGCACACGGTCAATCTCGCTCATGGTCCCGGTCCTTTGCGAAGAGCCAGCCGTCGGAAACACCGTCAGGAGATTGTACGGCCCCGGCGTTCGGGAGTTTCCTTCATCGGGCGCACCCGCCCATGATTTTCGGACAGAAATGCCCGGTTGCGCGCCCAAACCCGGTCACTCGGACCAGAGCCGACACCGACGCCCAAAACGAACAGCCCCGACACCTGTTGCGGCATCGGGGCCAGAGGAATCGGTCCGTTCATCCGGGCAAGGTCGGCGAGGAGACCGACTTCAGCGCCCCCGCGGTCCTGACGCGGGAACGCGCTCGCCCGGGAATCGGATCGAGCATGTGAGAGCGGAATGCAGGCTTTCGCCGGGGGGCGGAAGTGAGAAGTCGGGAGGAGGAAAACACGTCCCCGCCCGCCCGGCGTAAAGCCTTGACCGTCAATGGTTTACAAGTTGTCTCGGACCGTGGTGTGGGCTCCGAGCTTGCGGCCCGGGGTGTGGGTTTGGTCCTCCAGGTTTCCGCCGACGGGGCGGACGCGGTTTGTTCCATCCAGCCAGATTGGCGAAGAATTTTGCGCTGGCTCACGCCGAGGGGGTACATTTTCATGGACCGCAACCCACGACACCCCCCACCCCGTGCCACGGGTTGCCCGCAACCCGTTTTCCCGCCCGTTCGGCCCTCCCCCCACGCCCTGCCCGACCCCGCCGACCAACTCGTCGAAAAAGCCGCCGGGGGCGACGAGGACGCGCTGTCGACGCTGCTCGCCCAGCACTCCGGCGACGTCCGCAACCACATCAAGCACACCATCGGCAAGCACTGGCAGTCGGTGCTTGATGAAGACGACGTGATGCAGGTGACGTTCATCGAGTCGTTCTCGCATATCCACGTGCTGCAGAACCGCACCGCGCAGGGGTTCAACGCGTGGCTGCGGCGCATCGCCGACAACAACCTGAAGGACGCCATCCGCGCCCTCGAGGCCGACAAGCGCCCAGACCCGCGGAAGCGCGCCCAGTCCGCCCGCGCCTCGTCCACCTCCGCGGCGTTCATCGAGATGCTCGGGGCCACCAACACGACGCCCAGCCGCGTCATGGCCCAGGGCGAAGCCGATTCGGCGATGGACCGCGCGCTGAAAGAACTGCCGCCCGACTACGCCACGGTCATCAAGATGTACGACCTGCAGGGGCACAGCGTCGAAGAAGTGGCGGCGACGCTGAAAAAGAGCCACGGCGCGGTGTACATGATCCGCGCCCGGGCCCACGATCGTCTGCGAGACTTGATGGGCTCGCCGTCGCAGTTCTTCAGTCAGGGGTGAAGGGGCGATCAATCGCCCCCGCCGCAGCCGCCGCCGCAACCACCTCCACCCCCGCCTCCGTCGCCCCCTCCACCTCCGCCCCCATCTCCCGAGCCCGAGCCTGAATCGCCCGAGCCGGCGTCGCCGCTCTCTCCGGCGTTGTCGTGCCCGTGACCGTGCGTGTTGTGATCGACGGCGTGTGGGTGCTTGTGCGAGCCTGTATCGCTGGTGCCGCCGAGCGTTGGTGTCATGCCGTAGTAGGCCCCGCACCCGCCGCCCGCCCCCCCGGCTCCCCCGTCGGCGTGCCTGCGGTTTGTGCTGGTGCCTGATCCCATCATCGCCCGCACCAGCAGCACGAGGATGACCAGCAACACCACCCCAACCACGGCGAGCACCGCGACCATCGAAGGTGCGATCGTCGCCGCGTTCACGCTCACGCCGCACCCCGCGGCGACGGCCGTCACGCCGAGCATCGCGGCGAGCAGCGAGGCCTTCCCGATGCCCGCCTGAGTCTCAGCGCCGTCGCCGGTGCTCTTCGATTCGACCGCCGCCGCACCCAACCGATGCGTCGGCCACAGGTCCGCTGGCGGTGCCTCGTGGAAGATCGCTTCGTAGCTTTCGAGGGTCCGGGCGTACCAGTCGTCGAGCGTCCCCGCCGTACTCGCCTGGCCGGTGTCGGGGTCGTGGTGGAGCGGGCGTCCCAGCACGCTCTCGCAGAACTGCTCCCAGTAGTTGCGTGTGAAGAGGATGTGCGTGTGCCACGCCTCGTCCACGTCCGCCGAGGGGGACACCGGGTGCCCGCCCAGCGCCGCGACCACCAGGAACCGGCGGTACTCCTCGATCACCCGCAGCGTGTGCAGGACGGTCCAACCGCTCTCGCGAACAAGCCGCCGCGCGAACGCCAGGGGGCGCTGCGGATCGCCCAGCGGGAAGGTCATGATGCTCCGCTTCAGCGCCTCACC
>CAYZFW010000243.1:0-5154 GCA_964477615.1 uncultured Phycisphaeraceae bacterium
TCCATGGTCTCGGCGATGGTGCCGTAGGAGGAGAAGGCCTCGTCCGCGGTGCCGTTAGCCGCCCCCGGACAACCCGCCGCCGTGCCCCGCCCGTTCAACGTCGTCCTTTCTGACGTCAACATGCCCGGGATGAGCGGCCTCGAACTCCTCTCGGTTGTCAAAGAGAAGCACCCCCAGACGGTGGTGCTGATGCTCACCGGCTACGGCACCATCGAGTCCGCCGTCGAGGCCATCCGCGCCGGTGCGCTCGACTACCTTTCCAAGCCCGTCGTCGACGCCGAACTCAGGCTCAGCCTTGAAAAGGCCCTTCGCCAACAGGCCCTGCTCGCCGAGAACAGCGTCCTGCGCGCCAACCTCGAAGGCCGCTTCGGCCTGGGCAACCTCGTCGGCGGCGACTACCGCATGGCCCGCGCCTTCGAGATGGTCCGCTCCGTCGCCGCCTCCAAGATCACCGTCCTGATGACCGGCGAAAGCGGCACCGGCAAGAGCATGGTCGCACGCGCCATCCACCAGGGCTCGCCCCGCGCCGGCAAGCCCTTCGTCGAGATCCACTGCGGCAGCATCCCCGAAACCCTTCTCGAATCCGAGCTCTTCGGGCACGTCAAAGGGGCCTTCACCGGCGCCCACGCCGACAAGCAGGGCAAGTTCCTGGCCGCCGACAACGGCACGCTCTTCATCGACGAGATCAACTCCGCCTCCCCCGCGATGCAGTTGAAACTCCTCCGCGTGCTGCAGGAGCGCAAGTTTGAGCCGGTGGGCTCAACACAGACCATCGAGGTCGACGTGCGCGTCGTGCTCGCGACCAACCAGCCGCTCGAAGAGCTCGTCGCCAAGGGGCTGTTCCGCCAAGACCTCTACTACCGTGTCAACGTGGTGAAAATCGAGTTGCCCGCGCTGCGGGAGCGCCCCGCCGACATCCCCGCCCTCGCCGAGCACTTCCTCGAGAAGCACTGCCGCACGCACCAACGCACCGTCCTCGGCGTCGCCCCCGAGGCGATGGACCTGCTGAAGCGGTACCACTACCCCGGCAACGTGCGCGAACTCGAGAACATCATGGAGCGGGCCGTGGTCCTCAGCACCCGCCCGACCATCGGACCCGAGGACCTTCCGCCCTACGTCACCGACGACCCCACGAGCGTGGCCGGGCGCTCACTCGCCGCCCACACCCGCGCCGGCCTGCAGGCCGACGACGCCGTGGATGCTCCCGACACCCCCTGGGTTCCGACGCCTCTCGACGCCGCGCTCGCCGAGCCGGAGAAGCGCATCCTGCTCAAGGCCCTCCGCGCCAACGAATGGAACCGGCAGGCCACCGCTGACCAGCTCGAGATCAACCGAACCACGCTTTACAAGAAGATGAAGCAGCACGGCCTGGACCGCATGGCGGGGTGAACTCCCACCATGTGAGAGTCACTCCGGCGATTCCGCCTCCCCGCCCGAGCCCCGCTTCGCGGTGTACAGCACCTTGTCCACGCGCCGCCCGTCCATGTCCATCACCTCGAAGCGGTGCCCGTCCCATTCCCACACGTCCCCGGCCCGCGGCACCTTGCCCATGTTGGTCATCAGCAGCCCCGCGAGGGTGTTGAACCCCGCGTCCTCCTTCGGCAGCCGCTCCTCGCCCGTCAGTTCGCGCACGCGGGCCACGGGGAGCAGCCCGTCCAGCAGCATCGAGCCGTCCTCGCGTTTGATCTCCGCGGGGTCCTCCTGCTGCGAGGGTGAGCGTCGCGCCGCCGCCCGGCCCATGATGCTCTCGACGATGTCATTGAACGTGATCAGGCCGGCCAGCCCGCCGTACTCGTCGAGCACGAACGCGATGTGGGTCTTCCGCGCCGTGAACTCCTCCATCACCCGCAGCACCGGCATGCTCTCGGGGATGAACAGCGGCGCCGCCATGATGGACTTGATGGTGAACCCGCCGCGCATCGCGGCGTGCGCAAGGTCCTTCACGTGCACCACGCCGATGGGGTGCTCCAGCCCGCCCTCGAACACCGGGTAGTGCGACCGTGCCGTCTGCTCCACGATCCGGCCGACTTCCTCGACTGGCTGGTCGGCCCGCAGCCAGGTGATCTCCGTGCGCGGAACCATCAGGGCGGTGACGGAAAGATCTGAGAGTTGGAACACCCGCTCAACGAGCTGCTGCTCCTTCTCGTGGATGATGCCGTCCTCGGTGCCCTGGGCGATGACGCCGCGGATCTCCTCGGCGGTCATCCCCGCCGCGGGGCCGCCGCGGATGCCGAGGGTCTTCAGCACCAGATTCGTGGAAAACGCCAGCAGCGTCACGACCGGCGCAAACGCGACGCTCAGCCACGAAATGGGGCGCGACACAACGCACGCGATGGCCTCTGGGTGCGACATCGCCACCCGCTTCGGCACCAGCTCGCCGAACACGAGCGAAGCGAAGCCGATGAGGGCGACCACGAACACAATCGAAATCACCTCGGCGTACCGCGCCACCGCGGGGATCGTCTCCAGCCAGCGGTCGATGTCGGCGGCGATGGACCGCTCACCGAAAGCACCGGAGAAAATCCCCACCAGCGTGATCCCCGCCTGGATCACCGAGAGGAACCGCGTCGGATGGTCCATCAGCCGCAGCGCGATGGACGCCCCGCCGTTGCCCTTCTCCGCGAGCGCCTCAAGACGCACGCGGCGCGAGGAAACCAGCGCGATCTCGCTCATCGCGAGCACCGCGTTCAATCCGACCGCGAGCATGAGGATCAGGTAGGCCATTGTGGGGAACAAACGCGGCGTGGTGAGTGACACCCCGGGGCTGCAGCCGAAGCGGCCGCCACCGGTCGGCTCACCCACCGGGTCTCAGTTCACCGCCTTGTACTGCACGCCGAGCTCGTGGAACAGGAACGTGTACTGGTCCACCAGCAGTTCGATCCGCTGGCTGAGGCTGCTGCCCATGCCGTGCCCGGCGTTCGCATCGGTCCTCAGCAGGATGGGCCGCCCGCTGCCGGTCATCTTCTGCATCAGGGCGGTCATCTTGCGGCTGTGCCACGGGTCCACGCGAGGGTCGTTCTTGCCGGTGGTGAACAGCACCGCAGGGAACTTCGCACCGGACTTGACGTGGTGGTAAGGGGAGTAGCCCAGCATCGCATCGAAGAGCTTCGGGTCCTTCACGGTCCCGAACTCGGGGACGTTGAACGCCCCGTTGGGTGTAAGTTCCACGCGGAGCATGTCGTAGATGCCCACGCTGGAGAGCACGGCCCGCGCGAGTTCCGGGTGCTGGGTCATGATCGCCCCCATCAGCAGCCCGCCGTTGCTCCCGCCCTGGAGCGCCAGCCTGCTCGGGTTCGTGTACTTCAGTTCGATGATGCGCCGAGCGCACGCGGCGAAGTCGTCGAACACGTTCTGCTTCTTGGTCAGGTTGCCCTGCAGGTGCCACTCGTCGCCGAACTCGCCCCCGCCGCGGATATTGGCGCACACGAACACCCCGCCCTGATCCAGCCACACGCGGTGACGTGCGGAGAACGTCGGGGACTCGCACACCCCGTACCCGCCGTAGCCCCAGATCAGCGTTGGGTTGTTCCCGTCCAGCTTCGTTCCCTTGCGCCGCAGGATGGTCATCGGCACCTTCGTGCCGTCCTTGCTCACCGCCCACTCACGCACCACCTCGGCGTCTGAGAAATCCGCCGGGGAGGTTCGGAACAGCGCCGTCTTGCTCACCTTGCCGCTCCTGATGTCGTAGCGGAACCACGCGGGCGGCGAAAGGTACGACTGGTTGCGGAACAGCACGTCGCCGCTCGCGAGGGCCGCGAAGCCGTCGGTGGAGGAAATCGGCGGGCCGGGGATATCGCCCAGCGTTTTCCCCTCGGCGTCAAACACAGCGATGACGTTCGGCCCGCCGTTCTGATACTGGACAAACACGTGCCCGTGATCAACCCACAGCCCGGACTCTCCGAGGAAGTCGGTCTCGATCGCCCGCGTCTCCTCAGGCACAATCACCCGCGCGTTCTGCAACGAGATGCCGGGCGAATCGGTCAGGGGCAGGCGCACGATCTTCCCGCGTGGGGCAGCGAGTCGGCTGACCATGTAGATCGCGTCATCGCCCAGCACGGCGTGGATCACGCGGTCGGAGTACCTGCTGAACTGCGTCCACGTGCCGTCGGGCGTGCGGAGGGTGTGGAGGTACTCTCCGCCGTCGCCGTTCTGCACCCCCGCGAGGACGAACTTCCCGTCGCGCGAGACCTCCAGCACGATCTCGGCGATGCGCGGGAAGTCCTTGCCGGTCTCGTAGCGGTCCTGAGCGGTGGGGGTGTTCAGGGCGTGGAAGTACACCTGAACGTTGAAGTCCATCTCGGATTCCGGGCGTTCTCCGGCCCGGGGGTAGCGGGTGTAATAGAAGCCCGAGGCATCAGGCAGCCACGCGAGGGTGCCGCCGGCGGTGCCGCCGTGGACCCGGGGGATGACCTCGCCAATGCGCTGCCCCGTGGCGGTGTCGAAAACATGGACATCGCCCGACTCGCTCCCGCCGCTGCTCATCGACACGGCGACGAGTTTTCCGTCCCGCGTCGCCTTGAACCAATCAATGGCGGTGTGCCCGCTGGGATCGATGGTGTTGGGATCGACGATCACCCGCTCCTGCGCCGGCTGCTCGGGAGACGGCATGACCACCAGCATCGACTGCTGCTTGGGCGGCTGGTTCTTCAGCGCGAACAACTGCTTGCCCTCGGCGGCATCGGCCAGTGCGAAGTACGAAGCGCTCGCCCCGGTTTCGAGCTGCGTGATCCGGGCGCGGATCGCGTCCACGCTGGGGAGGTTGTCGAGGTAGCCACGCGCCGCGGCGTTCTGGGCGTCGCTCCAGGCGCCGACCTTGGGGTCGCTGCCGTCTTCCAGCCAGCGGTAGGCGTCGAGGACCTTCACGCCGTGGTAGGTGTCGGTGACGATGACCTGCTCGGTGGTGGGGGGATTGAACGCGACCGCGGAGCGGACGGTTCCCATCGCTTGCGGCCTGTCATCCGCCTGCGGCTCGGTCTGGCGTGTACCCGCCGAAGTCGAGCCGCAGGAGGCAAGAACAACACTCAGGAGCGGGAAGGCGAGCAGACAGAGCCGGAGTCCGGCGTGGGCACGGGTGCGCATGGGGCGTTGGTCCTCAGCAGGGAGCGAATCCGAAGCGAGGACAATGATAGAGCAACGCCCCCGCGTCGTCGGCGA
>CAYZFW010000244.1:0-5133 GCA_964477615.1 uncultured Phycisphaeraceae bacterium
TGGCCCAGACGGGTGTAGAGAACGTTCAGCCGGCCTGCCGCTTCGCGTACTTCAGAAACTGAGCCCCCTTCGGGTCCAACGGCGGAGTCGGACTCCCGATGCTCGTGCAGTGTCCGTGCTTTCAGCAGCATCGCGGTGCCGAAGGCGCGCTCGACAGCATCCGGTTCGGCACCGATCCCATCGAGTGCGTAAGCAAAGGCGTCGTGGTACAGCCGCTCGGCCGAGTCGAGGAACGCGGTTCGGAGCTGCTCCGCGCGGATGGATGACCGTCGCCGCTCGGCGAGATCGATGGCCCGCTCATACGCCTGCGTGGCCCCGTCACGATCCCCGAGCTCGGCGCACGCTCTGGCCCGGAGGTGCCAGAACCGTGGCGCGAGCGTGTGCGACGGTGAGGCACCGGCTCGGAGTGACGGTTCGATGATCTTGAGCGCCACGCCCGGTCGCCCGGCTCGGAGTTCAATCTCCGCACTTGTGGCCGCCGCGCGCATCGCGAAGATCGGCCCGAGCCCCTCAACCCGCGAGGCATCGCCGGCGAGCATCGCCGCACGATCGTGGTCGCCCGCACTCAGGGCCGCTTCCGCGAGGGCGAGGCGACACTCGCCCAAAAGCGGGGCAGCGCCGCAGGTCTGTGCCAGTTCGAGCCCTTCCGACAGCAACGTGCTCGCGCCGCTGGGATCACCCAGTTTCAGCGCGCAGACCCCAGCACCAACCGCCGCCCGGCAGGATTCGCGCAGCAACCCCGCGCCGCGCAGCACCGGCAACGCTCTGACAAAGAGCCGGCTGGCCTTTCGGAACGCGCCCGCTGCGAGCAGCCCGTCGGCTTCCTCGGCCAGCAGCCGGGCCGCGTCGGCCGCCGCGCCCGCTCTCTCGAGCCCTGCCACGGCGCGGTCGAACCGCGGCATCGCCTCATCGATCTCGCCTATTCGGCACAACAGGTCCGCAAGGTTCCCCTCCACCACCGCCGCGGCGTGGGCGTGGCCGCCCAGCGCCAGCAGGTCGAGCGCCGACTCGAATGCGGCGCGCGCTTCGGAGAACCGGTCAAGATCAAGTAGCGCTTCGGCGCGATTGCTGTGGAGCATGCCCCGCGCGAGCGGCACGTCCGGGAGCAAGGCACCGGCCTCATCGAAGCAGGCCAGCGCCTCCTCCGATTTGCCGAGCATCCGCAGAACGATCCCCAGGTTGACCCCGGCCTTTGCGCTCATGTCGGGTTGCCCGGATTGCGCGAAGAGTTGACGTGCGCTGCGCGCGGCGTCCGCGGCGTCTGACAGTCTTCCAAGCCTGGCGAGCGGCTGCACCTGCGTCAGCCACAGCGGGGCGATCTCGCAGGATTCACCCAGCCTTTCTGCGAGGCGGCGCGCCTCGTCCAACAGCGCGACGGCGGGATCGAAACGGTTCGCATAGCAGAGCGCATGGGCATGGGCCGCGAGCAGCCGTACCCGGGCCGGGGATTCGCCCTGAACCGCGTGCGCCGTCCGCTCCGCGAGATCGATGGCCCCGCCAACGTCCGACAAGGCCAACTCACGCACCCGCAACGCTGCAGCGTCCACCTCCGCGTCGCTCAGCGTCGGCGCGGTACCGGAGACGGGGGATGGTCCTCCAACGACACTCATGCGGTCTCATGCCCCGGTGCACCACCCGCCCGAGCATCCAGCGACTCGATCACCACGACCGTGTCCTTGCAAGCGATCTCCCATCGCTGGACGCCGGGATGCACACCCAGTTCGAAGTACCCGTCGGGCTCGACATCGCACCGCTCGATCCCCCCCGACTCGAGATGCGTCGCAATCACGCCGCTGGGCGAATCGGCACCGGTGATCTGACCCTGCACCAGCACCCTCGGGTCGCTCGGCGTCCCGGATGCCTGAATGCGCAGATCGATCGAGACCCCGTCCGCCTCGGCGCGGATCATCGTGGTGCCGCCGGGACCGCCGCGGAACCCGAGGATCGGCACACGCCCGGAGTCGTTGACAACCGTCGCGACCACCTCCCGCGCCCGATCAACCGCGCTGGTGAGCCACCCCGGCTCTCGGGCCTGCATCAGGCCTCTCAGGCTTTCTCGTTGGGCTTCGGTGGTCTGCATCTCGGGTTGACGCCGGGACATCTCGGCAAGGTCGGCCAGAACCACCCGCATGGTCTGGGCACGGGCCGCGGCACCCGCCGAGCGCGAGATCGCCGACGACACCCCTGCCTGCTCTTCCGAGGTCAGTTCGCCCAGCAGCGAGCGGAGGATCAATTCATCGGTGAGTTCGTGTGGTTCCATAGCGCACCCCATGCTAGAGGCGGCTGGAAACAGCCTGATACACGCATGTCAAGAAAACTGCTTGCGCGGACATGTCCCGTTCCTATGGGACGTTCCCCGCGTCACAATCGGCTGATTGAAGCCTCTCGCGGGGGGTAGCCAAGCAGTTCCGCCAGCCGGGCCAGGCAGCGCGCCCGAGTGGGCCCAATGCTGCCCACCGGGATTCCCAGCCTTCCGCTCAGGGCGGCGTAGTCCACCTTGCCAACCGCCGAAGCGACGGCCGAAAGCAGATCGCGGCAACGCTGCCCGAGTTCCTCGAGCGCATCGCGCACACGCTGAGCACGCTCCAGCGCCTCGATGGCCTCGTCCGGCCCCGACGCTTCCGCCACGAATGGAGCGGGTCCTTCGCCCTGGGATTGTGCTCTACTGGCGTGCTTCTTCACCCGCCACGCCTCCCGCTTCGCGGCCGTGGCGAGCCACCCGGCGAGCGCGGCCCGATCACGGATGGTCGATAACCGGCGCACCAACGTCCCGAAAACACTCTGGGCGACATCGTCGCACTCGTGCTCGCGCAGGCCGCAGCGCCGCGCGATGCCGTAGACGAGCCCGGAGTACTGGTCGATGACCGCGCCCCACGCGGCCTGATCGCCGCGGAGGCATCGATCCAACAAATCCTCGACGCGGTCGCTCATCGCGTTCAAAGGATACACAGCGAGGGATGTTTCCGGCACGAAGAAAACTGCTTTGGGATGTATCAGGCATCGCCGCCGCGCCCTCTCCATGGCAACCCCGCCGCGTGAGCTCGTGTTGAGCCGGCGCGGACGGGACAGAGACCACACCACGGAGAACGAGACTATGAACCGCATCACGCTCACCGCCCTTGCCCTGTCCGCCCTCGCCGGCACCGCCGCCGCTCAGACTGAGCGCTCGATCAAGGCCCAGCAGATTGCCGAGGCCGCCCGCAACGCGGGCCTGCTCGAGCTTGTCGCCACCAACGGGCAGCAGCAGATCGAGATCACCGTCGGCCCGCTCCCCGGCGAGGTGACCGTCGCCGGCATCGAGGGCCTGCCTCTCCGCAACGTCTACACCGGGATCACCTCGATCCGCCTTCTCACCGGCAACCGCCACGACTTCGTCGAGTTCCGCCTGCTGTCCGACGTGGTCCCCGAGATCTGGGTCAACACCGGTGCCGGCACCTCCGACGTCAAGTTCACCTACGAGATCCCCGCCTCCCCCGAGGCCGTGACCAGCAAGGTCACCGTCATCGGCGGCACCTCCGGCGACCTCGTCGCCTTCAACGTCAACTCCGGCGCTGCTTCGTTCACCTCGGACTGGAAGGTCGACCAGGGCAACGGCAATAACGAGACGGTCGTTGCCTTCAACTCGCCCGAACTCAGCGACAACCTCTCGCTCACGCTGAACCAGAACACCGGCACCGGCAGCGACAAGCTTGAGTTCAACGTGATCTCCGCCGCCGCTGCCACGAGCTTCAACATCGGCGGCAACCTCGGCCCCAACGTCGACACGGCGAACATCATCGCCACCAGCCTGGTCCCCACCAGCGGCGCCGCCCTGATCAACCTCACGATGGGCGCCGGCAACGACGCCTTTAACGCCGAGCTCATCGCCCCCGCCTCGACCATGAACGTCGCCGGCACCGTCACCGGCAACGACGGCTTCGACGCCCTGGTGTTCAAGCAGGAGGCCGACGGCAACGTCGACCTCGCCTTCGACGCCGGCAGCGGCATCGACCTCACCGACATGTTCTTCAAGGGCTTCATCACCGGCGCGCCCGTGCAGCGCGGCGGCGCCGGGAACGACGAACTCAAGCTCGTCGTCGACGGCCCCCTCCTCGCCGCCCCCTTCATCGACGGCGGCACCGGCTTCGACAAGGCCATCGGCTTCGGCACCATCATCAACTGCGAAGAGGTCAACTGATCTTCCGCACACCGGCCGGGGCAACCAGGAAGTCCCCCTTTCCACGGCCCGCTTCCGAGCGAGTCCCTCCACGGAGGCGGGCCGGTTCCACGATTCACTCCATAGGTGAATAAACCGTGCACGGGCCGGTGATCGCCAGATCGCCGGCCCGGTTTCGTTCCGAGTTGTCGCGGATCCGTCCCGGTGCTTGATCAATGGTCGTACAGCACCCCGACGCCCCGTGCGTAGAGACGAGCCGCGGTTACACGCGCATCTGCTTGATCTCTTCGTACGCGTCCATGACCTTGTTGCGCACGGCCTGGAGCATCTTGAACGCTGCGTCGGCCTGCTGCGTCGCCATCAGAACGCTCTCGACATCGTCACGCTTGCCGGTGACGAGGTCCTCGACCGAGCGCGAAGCATCCTGCTGCAGTTCGTTCACCTGACGCAGGTTCTGCATCAGCACGTCCTTGAACGACGGGCCACCCTCGGCGTCGCCGCCGGGGAGCGACGCCGGGCGCACGGGCATCCCAACGCCGCGCACCCCGCCGAAGCCCCCGCCGCCCGAGTTGATGAGTCCAAGTGGATCAGCCATATCTCACCGCCTTGATGCCGAACTGCCTCAATGCCCCGATGCCTTCGTTCCGACCTGATGCCCGATGCCTGATGCCCAGTGCCTTCCTAAGCAATCAACCGCAACGCCTGGGCCATCATCGTCTTGGTCACCTCCGCCGCCGTCGCGTTGGCCTCATAGGCCCGCACCGCTTCCACGGCGTTGATCTGCTCCGTGATCGGGTCAACGTTGGGATAGTACACGTACCCTTCGTCGGGATCGCCCTCGGGCCGCGCATAAGGGCTCTTGGGGTCGTACACCTTGCGGAACTCCCCTTGGTCGTCGCGGAGTTCGCCCATGTGGACGCCCATCGAGCGGGACGCCCCGGTCCGCCCCGAGGGGTCGCCCTGCATCAGCACACCGA
>CAYZFW010000245.1:0-5126 GCA_964477615.1 uncultured Phycisphaeraceae bacterium
GAAACAGACCGCACCGACAAAGGGATAGAGCAGCCCCGACACCCCAACGGTCCCCCAGGCCAAGATCGTGATCCCGCTGACCGCCGTCGCGGTGGTGGGTCTGGTCGCCGGCTTCATCGTGCTGAAGGAAGCCCGCGAGCAGCGCGTCCGCAGCCCGCAGGACGTGGCGATGATCCCCCGGACCCGCGCCATCGGCGTCGTGCCGGAACTCGACATGGACCCCAGCGCCCCGCCGCGGATCGAATCGGCGGTGGTGGACAGGCCCGAGGGCGTCATCGCGGAGTCGGTGCGCCAGTTGCGCGCCAACCTGGTTCGCTCGTGCAACGCCAAGGGCTACCGCACGGTGGTCTTCACCAGCGGCATGCCCGGCTCGGGCACCAGCTCAGTTGTGTCCAACATCGCTGCGTCGGCGGCGAGCGTCGGGCTCAACGTGCTGGTGATCGATGCCAACATCCGCAGACCCACGCAGCACACGATCTTCGGCGTGTCCGAAGCGCCGGGTCTGGCCGAAGTGCTCCGCGGGTCTCAGCCGTTCGGTGCCTGCGTGGTCGCCACCAAGCAGGAGCGGGTGTCGATCCTGCCCGCGGGCAAGGACCGCAAGAGTGTGCACGAGAAGTTCGGCTCACGCGAGATGACCGGCGTGCTCAACGATGCCCGTGAGAAGTTCGACCTCGTTCTGATCGACTCCGCCCCGGCGGTGGTCGCGCAGGACTCGGCGACGCTTACGGGTCAGGCCGACGCCGTCGTGCTGGTGGCCCGTGCGTTCTCCGAGAAGCGCGGCCTGATTGCTCGTCTGCGCAACACGCTGGGCGAGCACAAGGCGGAGTTCCTGGGCGTGGTCGTCAACGCCGTTCAGGCGGCGGCGGGCGGCTACTTCAAGAAGAACTTCGAGCAGGCGATGGAGTACCAGAAGTCCGACGACGCCCCGCCCCCCGTGTCGAAGGCGGCGTAAGGCGTGGCCCAGTCCGCGTCATTCACGAACCCCCCGCAGCGCCGCCGGTGCCTCATCACCGGCGGCGCTGGTTTCATTGGATCGCATCTGACCGACGCCCTGCTCGCACGGGGCGATCAGGTCGTCATCGCCGACAATCTCTCGACAGGACGGCGCGAGAATCTCGCCCGCGCGGCACGCGATCACGCGGAGAGGCTGGAGGTGATCGAGGGAGACCTGCGGGCGGCGCTCGAGGGGCCGCTGGCCCGGGCCCGGTTCGATCTCATCTACCACCTCGCCGCGGCGGTGGGGGTGAAACGGATCATCGAGCGGCCCATCGAATCCATCGAGGCCAACGTGGTGGATACGGCGCTCTTGCTCCGATACGCCGCGGAGCACGGGCCGGCGGCGAGCGGTGGGGCGGCCCCGACGCTGATCGCCTCGAGTTCCGAGGTGTACGGCAAGCCGACGAAGACGCCCTTCTCCGAAGGAGACGACTGCGTGTACGGGCCCACGACGGCGTGGCGCTGGTCGTACGCCGCGAGCAAGGCGATCGATGAATACCTCGCGCTGGCGTGGCACGCGCAGCGGCATCTGCCGGTGGTCGTCACACGGTTCTTCAACACCGTGGGGCCGAGACAGGTGGGCGATTACGGGATGGTGCTCCCGGCGTTTGTGAGCGCGGCGCTCGAAGGGCGCGAGATTCAGGTGTACGGCGACGGGACGCAGTCGCGCTGCTTCTGCGATGTCCGCGACGTGGTCCCGGCGCTGCTGCGGATCATGGATGTCCCGCAGGCCCGCGGGCAGGTCGTGAACCTCGGCGGCGATGAGCCGATCTCGATTTCAGATCTTGCCCGGCGCGTCGTGGAAACACTCCGAAGCCGGTCCCCGATCCGGCCGATCCCATATGATCGGGCGTACGGCCCGGGCTTTGAGGACCTCCAGCGCCGACAGCCCGACCTGACCAAGGCCCGAGAACTCATCGGGTTTCAGCAGACGATCCCCCTCGAACAGACGATCCGGGATATCGCGGAAGACCTCAGCGCCCGCCGCGGCACCTCGGCGGCCCTCCCGGCATGACGACCTTCGGGTTCCAACTCCCTTCTCCGACGACGCTGCTAGCGCAGCTGACGACGCCGCGCGGCGGTGGGGCGGTGCCGGAGGTCTCGGACCACCTGTTCCCGCCGGGCATGCCGGAGAAGGCGCTCGATCTCTTCCACAACTACTTGCCGGTTTTTGCGGTGTCGTTTGTGGTGACGCTGCTGGCGACGCCGCTGATGCGGAAGCTGGCCATTTCTTCGGGGATCGTCGACCGTCCCAGCGAGGCGCGGAAAGTCCACCGCATCCCGATTGCTTACCTCGGCGGGGTGGCGGTGTTCCTCGGGCTGCTGGCGGGCATCTTCACAAGCTACATTGGGGTTGCGCTCGACCGCCCCGAGTTCTGCAAGCACGAGTCGGTAGCGCACATTGACCAGGCCCCGGTGCCGATCCTCAGCGTGGTGGTCGCGATGGCGATCATCTGCGTCACCGGGCTGATCGACGACGTGAAGGGCCTGTACCCCAGGCTGAAGATCGCCGGGCAGCTCATGGGCGCGGCGTTCCTGGCGATGGAGGACGTGGGGACAAAGGTCGCCGCGGGCGTGCTGAAGCCGACACTGGGCGCGCTGGTGGGGAACGAGAACCTGCTGTTCTCGTTCAACCTGCCGTTCACCATCCCGCTGTACAACACAAACATCCTCTCGATCGACGTGATCTACTGGGTGGGCGTGGTGATCATCGCGCTGTTTGTGCTGGGCGCGTGCAACGCGAGCAACCTGATCGACGGGCTGGACGGGCTTCTGTCGGGCGTCACGTCGATCTGCGCCGCGGGGCTTCTGGTGATCGCGCTGGGGCTGGCGGTGGCGGATGATGGTCGGCTGGACAGCGCCCGCATCATCATGTGCATGGCGTTGCTGGGGGCGTGCCTGGGGTTCCTGCCGCACAACTTCAATCCGGCGAACATCTTCCTGGGTGACGCGGGGAGCCTGCTGCTGGGCTACATGACCATCGTGATCATCCTGACCCTGGGTGACACCGGGCAGACGCACCTGGTGCTCGCGGGGCTGGTGATCTACATGATCCCGATCATCGATACCTCGCTCGCGATCGTGCGCCGGAAACTCGCGGGCAAACCGATGAGTGCGCCCGACGACCAGCACCTGCACCACCAACTGAAGCGGGCACTCGGCGTGAAGGGGGCGGTGTTCTCGCTGTACGCCATCGGCGTGGTCTTTGCCGCTCTGGGCATCGCGCTGAGTGTCATGCGGCTGCGGGTTTCGATGACGCTGGCGCTGGTGTTTGCGAGTTTCATCGGGGTGATCGCGCTGAAGATCGCGCGGAAGCAGCTGGTGGAATCGCAGGCGGTGGCGCTGCACGGCGGGGGGACGCCGCCTTCTCCAAGCGATCCCGCACCCCACGGCACCACGCCAGCCTCGACCGGGCAGGCGTCTCGTGAGCCGGTGGTTGCGAAGGCGTGAAGCGGCGCAACCCCGGTTTCGACCCGGCCCATCGACCGAAGACGGTCGATGACCCAGCGTCCGAGGCAAAGCCCGACACACCTCACTGTTCGGTATGGCTGATCTGCTGCTCTCCCGCGGCTTGGGTATCCGGCTATAATCTCGGCCCTGTCCCGCCCATCCCTACCGGAACCCGACCATGGCCGATAAGCCCTTCCGCTGCCGACTCATCACCCCCGAAGCCCGCGTGTTCGATGCGATGGCGTCGTACGCCTCGGTGCCGCTGCACGACGGGAAGATGGGTTTTCTCGCCGGTGCGGGCGCGGTGGTGGGCAAACTGGGCTCGGGTGAACTGCGCGTCGAGTTCGTCGACCGCTACGAGCAGAACGTGAAGCTCGAAGAGGCCGGCAACAAGCGCTGGTTCATCTCCGGCGGGTTTATGCAGAACGTGAACAACGTGCTGACGATCCTCGCCAACACGGCGACGCCCGTGGAGCAGTTGAACGAAACGGATGCGCGGGCAGAATTGGCCGAGGCGGTGGCGCGGAAGAGCGACAAGACGGCGGAGATGGACCGCATCACCGAGCGTCGCAACGTGGCCCGGGCGAAGGTGGCGTTGGCGCGGACGCGCTGAACCACGGTCGGTGCCAGTCGTTACGGCGATGACCGCGACTCCCAGAATCTCAACCAGTTCATGTGTGTGAAGCCGTCGATCTCCTCTTCGGTCCACCCCCGCGCGCCCAGGCCGAGAGCGAGACGGGCGAGGTGCGCGGGCCGTTCGATGCCCTCGCACATGGCCGCGGCGCTGAAGCCGCCGTCCATGTCGCTGCCCAGGCCCACGCTGCGCTTGTGTCCGATGACGGCGCAGACGCGCTCGATGTGGTCGAGGGCGTGGTCGATGGTGGGGCGGCCTTCGCCCTCGTGGGGCGGGGCCTTTCGGAGGAACTTGGCGAAGAGGTTGAGGCCGATGACGCCGCCGCGCCTTCCGATCTCGAAGATGGTCGCGTCGCGGAGATGGCGCTGGTTTTTGCCGTCGAGCTCGCCGCCGAGGAGTTCACGGCAGTTCGAGTGGCTGGCGATGACGGGTTTGTCGGTTTGGGCGAGGAGTTCGTCGCAGGCGCGGTCGCTGAGGTGGGAGAGATCATGGACGACGCCGAGGGTGTCGCAGGCATCGATCATGGCCCGGCCCAGGTCAGAGAGGCCGTCGCGTGCGTCGTGCCCGAGGATGGGCAGCCCCATGTTGCCCTGCGCGTAGCGGGATGACTTGGCCCATGCGAGACCCATCGCGACGACGCCGCGGGACTTCCACCACGCGAGGTCGTCGGGTGAGCGGACGGAGTCTGCCCCTTCGATGAGCACGCCGAGGTGCGGTCTGCCATCGGCGGCGGTCTTCACGGCGCGCTTGGCCAGCGCGGGGACGACGACTTCGCTGACCCCCATTCCGCCGCGGACTGCGCCAACGTGCGGATCGGCCTTGATGCACGCGGGGAGATCGATGCGGACGTGCCCGCGGTCGCGCCATGTTTCGTAGACCTCGAGCTGGGCGCGTCCGCGACGGAGCGCGCCCTCAAGGTCGCCCTCACGGTACTGCTCCGGCGTGAGTGCGCTTGTGGGGGTATCGGCCGAGACCTGCTCGATGAACACCGTGGCGAGCGCGAACGCGACGCCGCCGTCCTTAAGGGACGGCAGCGTGACAGCGG
>CAYZFW010000246.1:0-5095 GCA_964477615.1 uncultured Phycisphaeraceae bacterium
GTCTCGGTGTCCGCCATCCAGATCCAGTTCGCGTTGAGGCTCGCCCGCAGCTTCGGCGTGATCTCCGCGTCCAAACCCGTGTTCACCAGGATCGTCCCAGGGTTCACGAAGTTCGACTGCCCCTCGGTCTTGCTCGACCTGAGGTGATTGAAGAACGTCCCGGGGTTCGTCAGCCTCACCCCCGCGAGCCCCAGCCCGTTGCTCTGGAAGTACGACGACGGCCCGCCCGCGAACACCGGGTTGTCGATGATCCCGTCGAACCCGCCCCCGGTGTCGTCCGTCGGATCGTCATCGCCCGAAGCGAACAGCACCGCCGCCTTGGGCCGCAGCCAGTCAAAGTCCGCACTCAGCTCCACCGCGCCGAAGTACGCGCTGATGTCCACGTCGCGCCCGGCCAGCGGGTTCCCGTCGTCCCGCCCGCCCACGTAATAGAACGCGTGCGTGATGTTCAGCCGGTCGATGTGCCCGTCGCCCGTCCACCCCAGGTACACCGCGTCAACCGAGTGCTCGTTCGCCGAGCCGATCAGGTCCGGCCTGACGATGAACCCGTTGTCATCGACGCGCGCGTCCGACTGATCGTGGTTCCAGTGCAGGCTGAACTGCGTCGTGTACCCCAGCCAGATGAAGTCCTGGATGTAGAAGTTCGCGATCAGCACCTGCTGGTCGCGCCAGTCCATCTCGTTCAGACCCGAGTTCGTGTCCTTCTCCACCTGGTTGAAGAACGCGAGGTTGTACTGGTACTTGTTCGACCCCGCGTTCCCGAAGAAGCGGATCCCGTCCGCGATGTCGTTGTAGATGAACCCCTTGAAATCCGACGAGAACAGCTGCCGCCCGATCGACACCGCCGCGATATCGAAGTACGGCGACGTATCCCCCAGGTGGTACTCAAAGAACGCCGTCTGCAGCGCCGCGTCCTTGTCCGTTCGCTCGCTGTCACGCCGCGGGTTGATGTTGGTCGCGTTGTTCTCCTGAAGGTCCAGGTAGTTGATGTTGTACCCACCGGTGATGTTGATCCGCCAATCCACCGGCCGGAACGCCGCGTACCCCTTGAACAGATCGAACGTCGTCAGCAGCGTCTGGTTCACGAACGTGAACCGCCCGCTCCCGAAGTTCTCAAGCGAATTCGGGTTCGCCGACGAAGCCCCCGACGGCACCGGCAGCCGCCCGAACTTCGCGAACGTGTCCGACACAAACGTCAGATTCAGGAAGATGTCCTCTTCCCAGATCGGGTAATCACCCTTCAGCACGTTCCGGTCATACGGGTTCAGCGCGTGCCCCAGCGTGTAGGGCGAATCGCCCCCCGCTTGATTCATCAGCACCGAATCCGACGGCGCCACCCGGTTGTACCGGTTCCACGTCGGCCACCCGATGCGCCACCGATCCGGCACCGGGATCGTCTCCCGCGGCAACAGGTTCGACCCCGGCTCCATCTGAAAAGCACTCGATCCCGCGTACCCCAGCGGGTCCATCGGCGGCTCGGGCATCGGCTCCGCCGGCAGCATCGGCTTCTCGGCCTCGGCACCCTCGCCGCTTTTCTTCTCACCCTCTTTCGCTTCGCTCTTCGCGGCGTCGGGCTTCGATTCGGCCTCCTTCTTCGCCGCGCCCTCCGCTTCCGCAGTCTTCGTCGCATCCGCCGCGGGCGCGTCCTTCGCCGGCTCCGACGGCGCAGGCCTGGGCTCGCTCGCCGGTGGCCGCGGCGGTGGCCTCACCGCAAACACCGGCGCAGAAACCACCAGCGCCGCACCGGCCGCCACAACCAGCGTCCCAACATTCACGCGCGATCGGTGATGCACAAGGCCCTCCACGCACGAGGCGAGTAGTCGATCCGCTGCGCAATCTACGACTCCGCACCCGACAACGCAACGCGGACGCGCGTGTCCCCACGACAAGACACGTCCGCACAATCCTCTCTCATTCGGTGTTGATCCCGAGTCTCAATCCTCATCCGCTTCCGGGTACCCCGCCAGCCCCCGTCGGACGAACCAACAAGCGCACCAGTCACACACACTCCGCACAAACCTCAGGCAACACATCCACCGCGCCCCAGCACCACAACCACAGGCCCGAAGGGCCGAAAGCCCGTTGCCGTGGGTGAAGCGAACCCCGACGGGGTTCGCGGAACCCACGGACACCTCAGCCCAAGCAACGAGCCCCAAAGGGGCGACACTTACCGGGTGCCACGCGCGCACGCCCCACCACGCTTGACGCCGCCCACCCCATCGATCACTCTTCCACTTCAACACACACGGGCACGCGCCCGTCCGTTGTCACATCACGCGCCACAGCGCGGAGGTCCATCGTGCGCAACCCCTCCACCCCCCACACCCGCCACGCCACCCCGCCGAAGTTCGAGAACCTCGAACCACGCGAACTCCTCAGCGCCCTCCCCGACCCCGCTTCCGCGCTCTCCCTCGCCGAGATCAAGTCCGTTTTCTCGCAGTGCATCGCCCGAGCCACCCAGCTCGGCGTCAACGCCACCATCTCGCTCGTCGACCGCGAGGGCAACATCCTCGGCGTCGTCCGCATGCGCGACCCCGCGCTCCGCACCGACATCGGACAATCCACCATCATCGGCGGCGGCGTCGGCGGCCTCGAAGGCGTCTCCCTCCCCTCCTCCATCTTCAGCACCAGCAAGGCCGGCACCGCCGCCTTCCTCTCCACCCGCGGCAACGCCTTCTCCACACGCACCGCCGGCTTCATCATCCAGCAGAACTTCCCAGGCGGGGCCCCCAATCAGCCCTCCGGACCACTCTTCGGCGTCCAGCTCTCCTCACTCCCCACCTCCGACCTCAACCGCCTCCCCATCGGGCTCGCAGGCGATCCAGGAGGCCTCCCCCTCTACCGCAACGGACAGCCCGTCGCGGGCATCGGTGTCGAACTCGACGGCGTTTATTCCGCCCCCGCCAGCCGCATCGGTTCCGGCGGCGATTCCACCGAGGAAGAGCGCATCGCCGCCGCCGCACTCACAGGCTTCGAGCCTCCCTCCAACATCCGCGCCGACAACATCCTCGTCGGCGGCATCCGCTTCGTCTTCTCGTACGCCGGCATTCCCTCGCGCGCCGACCTCGGCACCCTCCCCGATTTCGACGCCCTCGTCACCGCCGGAAGACTCACCGTCCTCTCCCAGCCCACCGTCAGCCCCGCCACCAAGTTCACCACCACCGCGCTGGGCACCATCCCCGGTGACACCGTCTTCGGCTTCCAGCAGAACTACGTCGAGTCCTTCGCCGCCCGAGGCAACGACGCCTTCATCATCCAACCCACCGCCGCCCTCGTCCGCCAACTCTCACGCGTCGACCTCACCAGCGGCACCACCACCTTCATCGCCAACCTCTCCGGCACCGCCGCCAACCAGATCCCCACCGGTCACCGCGTCATCGGCGCGGCCATCGACGACGCTGCGACGCCCGCCGTCACCACCGACGACCGCCTCCTCGCCTTCGACGCCGACGCAAACCGCCTCGCCATCTTCGACGCCACCACCGGCGCGCCCCAGGGCCAGGTCACCCTCTCCACCCCCGACGCCGTCCTCAAAGACGCCATCGCCCAGCGCACCGGCGCCGACACCTTCGTCTTCGGCATCTCGCAGCGCACCGGCCAGCTCTTCCGCGTGAACGCCGCCACCGGCACCGCCCTGGCCCTCACTCCCTCCGCGGGCGGCACCACCATCGACTCCTTCACCGTCGGCGAAGCCAACGCCGGCACCAGCCTTTTCGCCGTCCGCGCCGGCCCCATCGGCGTCGGCACCGCCAAGCGCGAACTCATCCGCGTCAACACCGACGGCTCCGGCTCCACCCTCATCGCCGACATCTCGAACAATGGGCCCAACGAAGGCTCGATCTCCCAGCCCATCCCCGCCCTCGTCTACGACAACGCCGGCACCGCCGGCAACACCACCGACGACACCCTCATCGCCCAGAACAGCACCCGCGGCCGCCACTTCCGCATGGCCGTCGCCACCGGCGTCATCGCCGCCCCGCAGCAGGAGATCGCAAACCCACGCTTCGTCCTCACCTCGGCACGCCAGGGCCCGTCCGGTGCCAACACCATCGTCGGCGTCTCCGAACTCACAGGTCAACTCCAGCGCCTCACCGTCACCGACGTCACCAACCCCGCCAACCTCACCTCGCTCACCACGATCGACACCACGAACCTCACCCGCGCCGGCGTCGACCTTTCAAGCAACGTCGCCCTCACCGCCGCCGAAGTCCAGACCATCCTCACCCAGGCCCACCGCGAGAACGCACGCCTCCGCGCCGCCATCCGACGCGACCGCCCCCAGGTCTCACAGGTCACCGTCAGCGTCTGCGACGTCAAGGGCAACCTCCTCGGCGTCTTCCGCACCCCCGACGCCCCCGTCTTCGGCTTCGACGTCTCACTCCAAAAAGCCCGCAGCGCGAGCCTCTTCTCACGCCCCGACGCCGCCGCCCTCATCTCCACAGCCGACAACGGCCAATACGCCAAGTACATCGCCGCCGCACAGGCCATCGGCGTCCCCATGAACGGCAGCATCGCCCTCAGCGAACGCGCCATCGGCTTCATCTCACGCCCCACCCTCCCCGACGGCATCCCCAACTCCGGCCCCGGCCCCTTCAGCGCCCTCGCCCCCGACACGTTCAGCCCATTCAACACCGGGTTCCAGACCCAGTTGATCATGCCGAACATCTTCAAGTACGCATTCGAGTTCCTCAGCGTCTCCGAGGCCGACGCCCTCCGCCACTTCCAGCGCGGCCTCATCGGCGGCGGTACCGTCAGCACAAACCCCGAAACCACAGGCCTCCCCCTCCAGAACGGCCTGCAGATCTTCCCCGGCGCCGTCCCCCTCTACAAAAACGGCCAACTCGTCGGAGCCGTCGGCGTCTCCGGCGACGGCATCGAACAAGACGACTCCGTCTCCTTCAACGGCGCCCGAGGCTTCCAACAATTCCCCGCCGGCACCAAACGCGCCGACAAGGTGAAGATCACCCAAAAACTCCGCCTGCCCTACGTGAAGTTCCCGCGGAAGCCCTCGGGGGGGTTCTAAACGGGTACCCCGCCGGGCGAGTGACATCAAGCAGGCAATCTCTCCGTAGTTCATGGTTGTCTACTGCAACCC
>CAYZFW010000247.1:0-5074 GCA_964477615.1 uncultured Phycisphaeraceae bacterium
GGCTGGCGGAACAGCGCGTTGTCATCGAAGTTGAACTTCGCATCAATCGCCAGCACCTGCCCCTCGGGGTGCGCGGCCGTCGCAGGCGTGACGATCAGCGGGTTGATCTCCGCCAGCGCGCAGTCCTTCTCCACATAGATCTTGGCGAGCGCCGTCATGATCTTTGCCGCCTGAGCCACCTGCTTGCCCTTGAATCCCAGCCGGTACGCGATATCACGCGCCTGGCACCCCTGGAGGCCCACCAGCGGGTGAATCGCCTGCTTGATGATCGCCGCGGGGCTCTTCTTGGCGACTTCTTCGATCTCCACCCCACCCTCGCTGGACGCGATAAGCACGTTCCGCCGCGTCGTCCGGTCCGTCGTCACCGCGAGGTAGTACTCCTTCGCGATGTCCACACCCGCCGCGACAAGCAGCTTCTTCACCTCCAGCCCCTCAGGCGGCGTCTGCGGCGAGACCATCCGGTGCGTCAGCATGAACCGCGCCGCCTCCTCGGCCTCCTGCGGCGAGCGCACCAGCTTCACAAACCCCGCCTTCCCGCGCCCCCCCGCGTGCACCTGCGCCTTGACCACCACCAAACCCTTGTCCCCCAGCCCCGCCTCAGCCACCGCCCGCTTGTACGCCGGCGCCGCGGCCTCAATCGACTCGATCATCTGCCCGGAAGGAACGGGGATCCCGGCATCGGCGAGGATCTGACGGGCTTGGTATTCGTGGATCTTCATGGGGGTGGCAGCCGTGGAGGAGCGAAAAGCGATGAGTATGCAATCGATCGCACCGGGATCGACAAGGTGGGCAGTATAGTGGTGACGTGGACCCAAGCCGGGCACCCATTTCGGACGCCGAAGGAACAGCTTACGGGCGCTTACGCGACTCCGACGGGACTGTGCCTTTGATTCTCGAAGGGTCGGTCGCCGCGGCCTCGATCATGTGCGTGGTGGCGAGTGGGATGGTCCCGGGACTGCCGTGGGGCGTAGGGGCCGCTGGATGGTCGGGCATGCTCGTCATCAACTCGATCCTCATCGGCCGCACGATCCGCAGCGCCGTCCTGGGACAGAACACAGGCGAGCGTTGGTTGTCCCCGTGCGTTCAGCATCGCCTGATGTCGATGCACGTCCGCGTGTTCGCGATCAAGCTCGTGGCCGTCGTCGCCCTAGTCAAGTTGTTGCCGGAAGTCGTCCCGGGCGAAGCCGCAGCAGACCCCGTCCGCCGGGCCGCGCTCGCTTCATGCATGCTCTTGCTGCTGCTGGCACCGGGAGGACGCCTTCCGCGCCCCGGCCGCGGCGAGGTCTAGGCCGGAACGCCGCGCAGGAATCGGAGCACTCAGTTCGACACCAGCCCCGCGCGGCACAGAGGCTGACCGGGGTGAGCCGAATCTCTCTCGCTCCGCCGGCCCAGCCGACGCTTGAAGATCACCCCAGCGTCGCTCGACAGGCGCGAGGCCAAAGCCCCGCGGGGTGATTGCACAAAGAACCTCCTCGGCCTGCAAAACCAGTCATCCAACTCTGACTTTGTCGCTCTCTGCGGCCACTCGTAGCGAGACCCTGTCGGAAAGGCTGGCTGGGGGCGGAGCATTCGAGGGGGATGTATGTCTGGATCTTGAATTGGAGCGTGTCATCCCCGCACGGCCTTCTCGATCTCCGGAGCGTCGATCTTGACCATCGACATCATGGAGGCCATTGCGCGGGCGGCTGTGCCGGGGTCTTGGCTTGAGATCGCCTCGATGAGCACCTTCGGGTCGATCTGCCACGAGACGCCGAAGTGGTCGGTGATCCAGCCGCAGGCGACGGGCTTGCCGCCGGCGTTGACGAACTTGTCCCAGTACTCATCGACTTCGCGCTGGGTGTCACAGATCACGGCGATGGAGATGGCGCTAGTGAAGACGAACTGCGGGCCGGCGTTCAGGGCCGTGAAGGGGCGGCCGTCCAGTGTGAACTCGACGGTCATCACCGAGCCGGTCTTGAAAGGCGACTGCGGCCCGAGGTCCGGGTAGCGCGTGATGCGGGTGATTGCGGAGTTTGGGAAGACCGAGGTGTAGAAGCGTGCGGCGGCCTCGGCCTGGTCGTTGAACGTCAGGAAGGTGCTGATCTGGGGCATGATCGGAGTGTATGAATGGTGGGTGCGGCGCGTGGGCGATGGTGTGGGCGGGCGCGGTGTTGATTGAGAAATGTGGAGAGGCGTCGATCTCGGGGCACGCCGGGGACGGCGTACCCCGGCACCCACCGCCCGCCCTTGCTGCTGGCGGCATCACCGTTTCGGGGATTGGCGTCCGTCACCTTCAGGGCTTGGTCTGTGTTGATGGTGGCGTCGCGGCATCGGCGCGAAGCGCGCGGAGTTTCTCGTCGCACGCGCGTCGCCACTTGTCAATCCCTAGGCGTGCGAACTCGGACTCCGCGTGGGTCCAGCGGGTGCGGGCTTCTTCGGTTCGGCCTTGCCGGTGCGCGATATCGCCGAGGTTGGCGTGCCTGCCCGCGGCGATCTCGGCGGCGCCGACGCGTTCTGCGATTTCCAGCGAGCGGAGGTTCAGGCGCGAAGCTTCTTCGAGGTCGCCGGCCTCTTCGTAGACGTTTGCGAGGTTGCCGAGGTCGCGGGCGAGGCCTTCGAGGTTGCCGAGGCGCTCATCGATCTCGACGGCGCGGCGCATCAGTGGCAGGGCGGACTCGTGCCGTCCGGTGGTGAGGTGGATGAGGCCGAGGTTTGTGCAGGCGCGGGCGACGTGGGCGGTGTCGCCGTCCTGCTCGGCGACGCGAAGGCGCTGGAGCGTGAGGGACTCGGCGCGGGCGTGGTCGCCGGTTCGGAAGAAGAACTGGAAGCCCAGGAAGAGGAGGCGGAGGTCGTGGCAGTCTTCGAGGGCCGCAGAGATTGCCTTGCCCGCGGTGGGGAGATCGCCGGTGTGCGCGGCGTCGACGGCGTGCGAGATCCGTGTGGCACTCGGTATCCCATCGCGCACCGCTTCGGCGAGTTGATCGAGCGTCCAGCGGTCGAAGAGTTGGCTGGGATGGAGGGTCACGCGGTCGTCATCGTAAGGGTGTATGTCGGTGGGTGATTGTGCCTCCCCTGATCGTCGCGGCGGTACCACACCGGTATGCTGGGCACCGGCGGACTGAGACGAACGAGATCGGCAGACTTCCCTTGAGGGCATGATGATGAGACATACCTGCTTCTTGCGTCGAACGGTCCAGGTGCTGTCGCTGTTTGCACTCATGGGTAGCGGCGTTGTCGGGATCTCCCGGATCACCTTCGCGGCGGGCGAACCAGCGAAGTCTGAAGCAGCCGAAGCAGAGACCATATTGAGCGGGGCGGCGCGGGTGCGGGCGGACGCGGAGCGTCTGGCGGGCTTTGCGCGGTCCCCGCTCGCGAAGTCGTTTCTTGACGCGGCGTCGGCTCTGCCGCAGCCCGAGCCGCGGACGCTGTACGTGAACCGCGCGACGCGCACGTGGTACACCGCAGCGCAGCGCGAGGCGATGCCGGAGGCCGAACGGGCGTCGCTGACCGAGCGTGTCATGGACGGCGAGTACTACTACTCGACCCGCTACGGCAGCCCGCTGGCGTACGTGCGTGCGCTCGACCTGATTGCGGCGCGTGACGAGGGTCCTGCCGCCGATGGCGGGTTCGGCGGAGCCGGGGGCTTTGCGGGCAAGCGCATCATCGACTACGGCTACGGCACGATCGGGCACCTTCGGCTGATGGCTTCACGCGGCGCAACGGTGGTGGGGCTGGACACCGACCGGAGCCTCGAACTGCTGTACAGCCAGCCCGGAGATGCCGGCGAGGTCGAGACGGTGGCGGGGGGCGGGAAGGGTCACATCGCCCTGCGCACCGGGCGCTTTCCGGTGGACTCGCGATGCACGCCGGACGACTTGCTCGCGGTCGGAACGGCCGCGGGCCCAGCCGAGTTCGACCTCTTCATCTCGAAGAACACGCTGAAGAACGGCTACATCAATCCCGCTCAGGAGGTCGACAAGCGGATGCTGGTTGATCTGGGCACGGGAGCGCCGCAGTTTCTCGATGCGGTGGCACGCGCGCTCCGACCCGGCGGACTCTTCATGATCTACAACCTGTCCCCCGCGCCGTCGAAGCCGGGTGAGGCGTACAAGCCGTGGAGCGACGGGCGGTGCCCGTTCACGAAGAAGCAGGTGGAAGCGGCGGGATTCGAAGTGATCGCCTTCGATGAGAACGACGACGCCGCGGCCCGTGAGATGGGGCGTCTGCTGGGGTGGGCCGATGACCCCGACGGCGAGGGGCCGCAGGCCGGGATGGACCTTGAGAACGACCTGTTCGCGCACTGGACATTGGCGAGAAAGCGTGGCGGGGAGGCGCCGAAGCCGTGAGAGGCCTGCGCGGATCGATCAACCGTCCCAGTGCAGGTTGACGCGCTCGGTGCGGTGCGGGCCGGGGCCGCGGAAGTGCTTCAGTGCGTAGGAGCCGCGTGGGATCGGGTGCGGCTCGATGATCGGGGCGAGGACCTCCCACATCCGCTCGGCGTCGGGACCGTAGCAGTAGACGACGCATTGGCCGCCGCCCCACAGGTCGCCGTCGACTTCACCCGCGTCCGCGGCGTGCAGGGCGTCGTCCATTTCCTTCTGCACTTCATGCCAGGGGGCCAGATTGTCGGGGAGTTCGTCGAAGACGAAGACGATCTCGATGAGGTGTGGCTCGTCTTTCTCGTTGGTGGGGCTGAGGGCGGGGCGAGGGCCAGCCCCGGACGCGGAGTCACTGGGCGGTTTCTTTCCGAAAAGGCGGTTCCAGAGGCTCATGGTGCGGCTCTGATGCAGGAGGGCGGGACCGGTTCATCGATCGACGCGTGCGGCGTCAATCGGCTTCTCTCGCGGCTGGGCGAGTCTATCGAACCTACCATCCTCCCCCCCGATTCCTTCCCCCCCGATTCCTCGCCTACTTGCCTCGCAGACCACACAAGCCACCCCATGCCCCTCCTCGCCGCCACCAACATCAAGCACTCTTACGGCAACACCATCATCCTTGAAGGGTGCTCGCTGTCTGTTGAAGCGGGCGACCGCATCGGCATCGTCGGACGCAACGGCACCGGGAAGACGACGTTTCTGAAGATCATGGCCGGGGC
>CAYZFW010000248.1:0-5023 GCA_964477615.1 uncultured Phycisphaeraceae bacterium
CCCGGCTAAAGACTTTCACCCCTCACGGGGTGAAGAGCGAACCGATGTGCCGGCGGCTTGAGTCTGGCGTCGACTCTGATCAGTGCGGCTTTGGAGCCTCGGCAGCGGGCTTGGCCCCGTCATTCGCTTCGGTGGCGTGGGCCGGGTCGGTCGGGGTGCCGGCGGCTTTGGCGTTCTGCTTGGCCAGCTCGGTGATGCTCATGTCGGCCTTTGTGACTTCGCGCCCGGTGGGCAGCGTGAGTTCGCCGGCGTAGTTCTGCAGGCTGCCGCCGGTGCGGATCTCGCCGGCTTCCATCTTCTCGATGAGGTGGCGGTTGCGGATATCGATGACAGAGAGGCCGAGGAACAGGAACACGGCGAAGAGCGTGGCGATGACCACGATGGTGTTCATGGCGCGGTCATACAGCAGGTGCATGAAGAAGCCGAAGACCAGTGCGCTCTTCACCACGGCGATGACGATGGCCATGACGATGTGGGCCGTCTCGGACATCGGGAGGCGGCTGGTCCAGACGGTGAGGGCCGTGAGGACGAGCAGGAGGACGAACACCCAGAACATGGTCCAGAAGGACGTGACGTGGTGGTGCTCGTTGTGGGCCTCGTCCTGCGAGAGGGTCTCGTGGGCGTCGAGGGTGTCGTGTGCGTGGGCCATGGCTTTGTTTCACCGCGGAGACGCGGGGGACGCGGAGTCGGAAGAAGAGGTTTCGCGGAGTTCGCTGAGGGATGCAGAGAGAGCGTGTGTCTGTCGGGTCGGGGTTTTGGGGTTCGGGGTTCGGGGTTCGGGGTTCGGGGTTCGGGGTTCGGCGATGCTGACTTGGCGTTGGGTGTGGCACTTGGCCACGCTGCCCCACCACCGCTCAAGGCATCTCTCCATGCCGGCCGCGTCTCCGCGGTGAAACCGCCTTAGACGAGATACAGCAGGGGGAAGAGGAAGATCCAGATGACGTCGACGATGTGCCAGTAGAGGCCGGTGTTTTCGAGGAAGGTGTAGTGGCGTGGGCCGAACTGGCGTTTGGCGGCCTTGAACATGCACATCGTGAGGACGATGATGCCGACGAGGACGTGGACGCCGTGGGTGGCGGTGGCGATCCAGTAGACGCTGAGGAAGATGTTGTCGTGGGTGCCCTGGGGGTTCGAGTACGCGAACGCCGCGCCGGGGAGCTCGCCCTTCTCCCACTTGGGCCAGTACTCGTAGCGGAGTTTGACGATGAGGAAGAACGCCGCGCACAGGTTGGTGAGCAGCAGGTTGATCTGGATCATCCAGTTGCGGTTGGTCTGGGCGCCGCGGATGGCCAGGACGACAGTGAAGGAGGAGAGCAGCAGCACGACGGTGTTCATCGCGCCGATCTGCCAGTTGAGGTAGTACTTCGACGCGTCGTGCCAGTTGCCGGGGTAGAGCATCCGGAACACGGCGTAGGCGCAGAAGAAGCCGCTGAAGAGCAGGATTTCCGTGGCGAGGAAGAGCCACATCCCGAGCTTGGCGCCCTCGGTCTCGTCCTGCAGGTTGCGCCAGTGCGAGCCGGGGACGTACCGCTCGTGCGGAGCGAGGTCCTCGGCGGCGGCTTTGGTGGTGATCGTGCTCATGCGGAGGGTCTTGGGGCTCGGGTCTTGAGGCTTGAGTCTTGGGTCTTGTGGGCGGAAGAGGGGGTAGGGAGTGGGGTGTAGGGCGTCGGGTCCGTCCGATCTGATCTGCTGTTCTTTTGTTCTGCTGTTCTGCTGCTCTCGCGGCGAAACCCGCCGCGGACGGTCTGGTTAGTGCGCTCGGGCTGCGCCGCCTTCGGGCAGCGGCCAGTCCTTGGCCTTCCAGTGCGGGGGCACGGCGGACTCGTAGTCGTACGGGCCGTGGGTCATGACGGGCTCACGGTGGAAGTTGTGCTCGATGGGCGGGCTTTCGGCTTCCCACTCCATGCTCAGGCCGCCCCAGGGGTTGGCCTCGGCCTTGCGGCCCGAGACGAGCGACTGGATGAAGACGAAGAGGTGGACAACGAAGCCCAGGCCGAGCACCCAGGTGCCGAAGGTCGAGACCTGGTGCATGTGCGTGAACATGTCGACGTAGGTGGCGTAGCGGCGCGGCATGCCCTGCGTGCCGAGGATGAACTGCACGAGGAACGTGAGGTTGAAGCCGACGAACACGAGCACGGCACCGACGCGGCCCCAGAACTCGTTGTACATCCGCCCGGTGATCTTGGGCCACCAGTGGTGCAGGCCACCGACGAAGGCGAGCACGGTGCCGCCCATCATCACGTAGTGGAAGTGGGCGACGACGAAGTAGGTGTCGGTGAGGTGGATGTCGGTGGCGAGGGTGGCCAGGGGCGGGCCGGTGAGGCCGCCGATGGTGAAGTTGAAGAGGAAGGACATGGCGTAGAGCATCGGGGTGTTCCACGCGATGGACGCCTTGTACATGGTGGCGATCCAGTTGAACACCTTGATAGCCGTCGGGATGGCGACCAGGAACGTCAGCGCCGAGAAGATGGCGTTGGCGGCGGGCGTCTCGGCGACGAAGAGGTGGTGGCCCCAGACGAGGAACGAGATGGCCGCGATCGCCAGCGAGGAGAACGCGATGGCGCGGTAGCCGAAGAGGCGCTTGCGGCAGTGGACGGCGAGGAGTTCGGACACCACGCCGAAGGCCGGGACGATCATGATGTAGACGGCGGGGTGGCTGTAGAACCAGAAGAAGTGCTGGAAGAGAACGGGGTCGCCGCCGAGGGCGGGGTCAAAGATGCCGGTGCGGAAGACGCGCTCGAAGACGATCATGAGCAGCGTGATGCCGAGCACGGGGGTGGCGAGCACCTGGATGATGGCGGTGGCGTAGGTGGCCCAGACGAACAGGGGCATATCGAACCAGCCCATGCCCGGGGTGCGGAGCTTGTGGACGGTGACGATGAAGTTGATGCCGGTGAAAATGGAGGAGAAGCCGAGGATGAACGCCGCGAGGACCATCGCGGTGACGTTGCCCCAGTTGGTGGTGGAGGAGTACGGGGTGTAGAAAGTCCAGCCGGTTTCGACGCCGCCGCCGAGGAGGGCCCAGAGGGCGAACGCGCCGCCGAAGAGGTAGGTGTACCAGCTCAGCAGGTTCAGCCTGGGGAAGGCGACGTCTTTCGCGCCGATCATCAGCGGCAGCAGGATGTTGCCCAGCGCGGCGGGGATGCTGGGGATGATGAAGAGGAACACCATGATGGTGCCGTGGAGGGAGAAGAGACGGTTATAGGTGTTGTTGCCGGTGACGGTGCCCTGCTCGGTGCTGAACCAGTTGAGGAGGCTGCCGTCGAAGAGCTGGCCGGTGACCTTGCCGTCGGCGAGGGTCTTGGTGGGCTCCCAGAGTTCGGCGCGGAGGAGCAGCGCGAACACGCCGCCGAGGAAGAAGGCGGTGAGCACGGCGACGAGGTACATCACCCCGATCTTTTTGTGATCGATGGTGTAGACCCAGGACATGACGGTCTTCCAGAACGAACCCTTGGAGGCGTAGTACGGCTCGTCGTGGTGGCCGCCTCCGTGGCTGTGTGCGTGTGCGGACATGGGTCTGGGTCTCCGAGAGCGGCGTTAGAGCGCCGGGTCGATCCTCGTGATGCCGAATACGAACTGCTTACTTGCCCTTCTCCGTGGAGAGGGGCGGGAACGTCCCGGGTGCGGCAGTGCCGCTTTGCTGATTCTGCATCTCCTGGTCAGAAGCTTGAATGGCTTTGTCCTTGAACTCGGGATTCAAGCTCATGATGTAGACGGACAGAGCGTAAATCTCACGAGCCTTCAGCTTGCCTTGGTAGGAAGGCATCTGGTTCGAGAAGCCCTCACGGACGAATGCGCCTGGGACCAGAATCGACTCGCGGATGTAGTTCTCATCGACAACGGCGGACTTGCCGTCGGCGCTGCGGTGCGTTTCTCCCCAAATGCCTTGCCAGGTGGGGCCGGTACCTTTGTTCCCATTAACGCTGTGGCAGGTGGCGCAGCCCTGGAGCTTGTAGAGCTGCTCGCCGAGGTCGCGGGGCGGGACGCCGGAGGTATCGGCCTGGAAGTCCAGCCATTCCTTGTAATCGGCTTCCTTGAGCACGGCGATGCGGGCGAGCATCTGGGAGTGCTGGTCGCCGCAGTACTCGGTGCAGAAGAGGTTGTACCCCTTGCCGACGCGCTCGGCCGGGTCCATGATGATCTGGCCGTTGGCATCGAGAGGAGCCAGGCGGAGTTTCTTGCCGTTGTCGTAGCGCTCGATGGTGTGGGTGGGCTTGCCGGTGGGCTGCACCCACATGGTGGTGTAGCGGTTGGGCATGACGTCCCGCTTGTTGCGGAACTCGGGGAAGAACATGGAGTGAATCACGTCGTCGGACGACATGACGAACTTCACCGGGCGGTCGAGGGGGAGGGCGAAAACGGGCACGTCCATGTCGGCCATGCGGTCGATCTCGCGGCTCTTGGCCCCGTTCTTGTACTCGAACGTCCACGACCACTTCTTCGCCGACACCTGGATGACCTCGGCGTCGGAGGGCGAGACGGCCTTGTCGATGTAGTGCTTGAAGCCCCACACGAACATGACGAACAGCAGGATCGTGGGGATCACGGTCCAAACCACTTCAAGCGGCGTATTGTGGCTGGGGCTGATCTCGGCGGCGACGCCGGGCTTCCGACGGTACTTGATGCCCCAGTAGACCATCAGCCACATGAGGATGACGAAGAAGAAGATCGACACCCAGAAGATGAAGTTGTAGATGGCGTCGGTCTCGCCGGCGAAGGTGGACGCCTTGGTGCGGAACCACAGGCGCGTCCACCAACTGTCGTCGGAGGCGAGCAGCCCGGCGTGGGCGATCAGCGTGTCAGAAAGCGAAACGCTCATTCGTTATTCCTGTGAGGCGGCAGAGATTCCGGTCTGGGGGGAACTCCCCAAGGAAATCGAAGCAACGGTAGCCCCGGATGCACTGGCAGGGGTAGGTCGGAGATCGTCGGACTGGGACACGTCAGGGCTCAGGCGGCGGCGCTGGTTCACGATAAACAGCCCGGCGATGAAGGTGCCGAGGGTGACGGCGGTGAGGACGCCGCC
>CAYZFW010000249.1:0-5019 GCA_964477615.1 uncultured Phycisphaeraceae bacterium
TCCAGATCCCGAATGGGCACGCGCTCGCGCAGCAGTGATTGCAGCACCTTCTGGAGTTCGCCGGGCTTGACCACGGTCGGGATCGTCTCTTCGACGAGTGTCGGGGCATGGGCCTTGAGCTGGGTGATGAGGTTGTTGACTTCCTCGCGCGTGAGGAGTTCGTCGCCGTGGGTCTTGACGATCTCGCCCAGGTGCGTGGTGACGACGCTGGTGGGATCGACAACGGTGTAGTTCATGGCCTCGGCGCGGGCCTTGAGTGTCGGCGCGATCCACCACGCGCTGAGTCCGAACGCCGGCTCGCGCGTCGGCTCGCCCTGGATCGGCCCGGTGGTGATCCCCGAGTCCATGGCCATGAGCATCCCGGGCCGCGCCTCGCCCTCGGCGACCACGCTGCCGCGGATCTTCACGCGGTACTGCGTTGGGGGGAGTGTCATGTTGTCGCGGATGCGCACCGGCGGCATGACCAGACCGATGTCCGCGGCGAGCTGACGGCGGATGGCGGAGATGCGGTCGAGCAGTTCGCCTCCCTGGTTCGTATCGACGAGAGCAACCAGCGCGTAGCCGACTTCGAGCTCGAGCACATCCACCTTCAGGAGCTCTTCCACCTTCGGCGCCGGTGCGGCGGCCTTCGCTTCCATCTCGGACTTTGCCTGCGCTGTCTCGGCCGCGATCTTGCTGCCACGGCTCTGCATGTACGCCACGGTGCCCAGCATCGCGGCCAGCCCCAGCATCGGCAGCTTCGGCAGCGGCGTCATCGCGAGCATGAGGCAGAAACCCGCGGCGATCGCCAGCGCCACCGGCCTGCCGGTGAGCTGGCCGGTGAGTTCCTCGCCGAGATTCTGCTTCGACCCGGCGCGCGTCACCACAAGCGCCGAAGCAATCGCGATCAGGAACGCCGGTATCTGGCTCGCCAGGCCGTCGCCGATGGTCAGCAGCGTAAACACGCGCGCCGTTTCCGCGGCGTCCCAGCCCTTCATCGCCATGCCAATCGTGAAGCCGCCGACCACGTTGATGATCGTGATGATGATGCCCGCGATCGCGTCACCGCGGACGAACTTCGAGGCACCGTCCATCGCGCCGAAGAAGTCCGCTTCCTGGCCGACGCGCTGGCGGCGCCGGCGTGCTTCCTTCTCGTCGATCACACCGGCGTTCAGGTCGGCGTCGATCGCCATCTGCTTGCCGGGCATGGCGTCCAACGTGAACCGCGCGGCGACCTCGCTGATGCGCGTCGCGCCCTTGGTGATCACGATGAACTGCACCACCACCAGAATGACGAACACGATGATGCCGACCACAAGGTTCCCGCCCGCGACAAACCCGGCGAACGCGGAGATCACCTTGCCGGCCATCTCCTGGGCCTGCTCGGGCGACTGCGCGTCCGCTGTGAGGATGAGGCGCGTGGTCGCGACGTTCAACACGAGTCGAAGCAGCGTGGCCCCGAGCAGGAGCGACGGGAACACGCTGAAATCCAGCGGTTCTTCGACGTACATCGTGGTCATCAGCACGATGATGCTCAGGGCGATATTTGCCGCGAGGAGCATGTCCAGCAGCATCGGCGGCAGCGGGACAAGGATGACCGCCGTGAGCGTGATGAATGCGAGCGGCACGATCAGCCCCTTGTGGCGCTGGATCTGCAGCACCCATCCGGGGAGAGGCTTGGTGGCCATGGCCGGGGGCATCAGGCGAGCCTCCTGCGATTGGGCCAACGCCGAATGCTCGTGTGCCTGCGCCGCTTGATCAACGGAACAGAAGAGCAGCAGAGCTGCAGATCGGCCTGCATAGGAACAACCACGCCGCGATCACCGCTTCCTGCTCTTCTGCTCTGGTGCTCCGCTGTTCTGCTGCTCTCTCTCACCCCGCGGCCCTCCCCTCAAGCCGGTACACATACGCCAGCACCTCGGCGATCGCCTCGTAGTGCTCGGGGTTCACCTCCTGACCAACCTCGACGTTCGCGTACAAGGCCCGCGCCAGCGGCGGTCGCTCCACGATGGGCACGCCGTGCGCCGCGGCCAGATACCGGATCTTCAGCGCCACGTAGTCGGCACCCTTGGCGATCACCTTGGGGGCTGTCATCGTCTTCCCGTCGTACGCGATCGCCACGGAGAAGTGCGTGGGGTTGGTGACGATGACGTCCGCCTTCGGCACATCGCTCTGCAGCCGCTGCATCATCAGGCCGCGCATGAACTTCAGCCGCCGGCCCTTGACCTCCATGTCGCCCTCTTGCGAGCGCATCTCGTCCTTGACCTCCTGCTTGGTCATCTTGAGATCCTGGTGCAGCTGCCACTGCTGGTACATGCGGTCGATCACCCCCAGGATCAGCAGCACCAGCAGCACCCAGAACGCAACGCGGATCATGATCCGGATGGACTCCATCAGCCCCGCGGCGAAATCAAGCGCCGCAAGCGACACGATCGCGTCCGTCTCCGAGCGCGTCACCATGATGGCGACCGTGGCGATGGCGATCAGCTTCGCCACGTCGATCAGCGTCTTTACCACGGCCTTCATCGAGACAAGCTTTCCCAGCCCCGCGATGACGTTCAGGCGCTCAATCTTCGGCTCGAGCGCCTTGCTCGACACCATGAACCCCACCTGCCACACCTGCCCGAGGTACGCGATCCCCGCCATGATGAGCATCAGCGGAACGACGATCCACGCCGCCCCCGCCATCGACGCGACGATCTCGTGACCCACGTCGCCGGTGCGTACCGAGCCGCCAAGCGTCTCAGGAGCGAGGTGGTGGCGTAAGAGTTCGAGCCCGAAGGTGAAGATGTCCTGAGCCCAGAGGTATACGAGGATGCACGCGCCCACGAGCGTTGCTGCGGCGGCGAGGTCCATGCTCTTGCCGGTCTGCCCGCGCTCCGCCGCCTCCGAAAGCCGGCGTGCGGTCGGCATCTCCGTGCGTTCGCCCATCTCTTCAGCCACCCGCCGGCCCCCCCTCCGCCTGACGCGGCTGAGCGCCGGTGAGGGACTGCGCCCAATCTCCAACGATGCCGATGGTGGCCCGGACGTCACCCTTGACGGCGGTGTGAACGCCCGCGAGCGCGGCCGTGAGCGCGACAAGCCCCAGCACGATGCGGATCGGGAAGCCGACACTCATGAAGTTCAGCGTCGGCAGGCTCTTGGTGATGAACCCTACCGCGACCGTTTCAACGAGCACGATCGCCATCACCGGCATCGAAACGCGCATCGCAAGGTGGAATCCGGCGCTCAACAGCCCCGTGAAGGTCTCGAGCAGCCCGGCGTCGGCGCGGAAGGCCCCCGGCCCAACCAGCGCGTACGACGCAACAACACAGTCCCACAGCGCCTCCACCCCGCCCATCGCGATGAACACCGACAGCGCGAGCACGAACAGCAGCTGCCCAAGCGAATCCCCCTCGATGTCCGTCGCAGGGTTGAAGATCGGTGCCAGCGACAGACCCATCTGCTGGCCCATCATCGTCCCGGCCAGTTGCACGCCCCACAGCGGCGTCAGCATCAGCACCCCCACCGCGACGCCAACGAGCAGCTCCATCGCCATCAGCGGCGCGAGCGCAAAGAGGCTCGGCTCGAGCCCCGCGAACATCGCGTAGTCCACCGTCGGGTACACGCCCAGAGCCAGTCCCAGAGACAGCAGTGCCTTCACGCGGCGCGGGATCATCGCGCTGGCGATAATCGGTGAGAAGACAAACAAGCCCGTCAGGCGCGCGAGCACCACAAGGAAGCCGGGGATGTGCGCCAGGATGGGCTCGATGTTGGGCAACTCCGACGCTTCTCCTTCCCAGCCTTACACCATCCGGAAGATGTCGGCGGCGAACTCCACCAGCCGCATCACGATCCACGGCAGCAGGACCAGCGCCACAACGATCATCACGAAGATTTTCGGGACCAGCGTCAGCGTCTGCTCCTGGATCTGCGTCACCGCCTGCACCACACTGATGATCAGACCGACGAGCACCCCCGCGAGCAGGATCGGCGCGGAGACTTTGAGCGTGATCACCAGCGCGGCGCGGACAAGGTCGAGCGTTGATTCGTCGTAGTGCATGGATGCCCTCCTCCCCCGCTACGCCAGGCCGATCGCCGAGAGAATCGGCTGCGCGGCACCGTTCAACATCGACGTCACTCCGCCCGCGCCGGCGACAGGACCGTCCACCTTCGCGACACCCTCCATCAGCCCTCCGACAATCAGCTGCCAGCCGTCCACCAGCACAAAGAGGAGAATCTTGAACGGAAGCGAGATCATCACCGGCGGCAGCATCATCATGCTCATGCTGATGAGCAGGCACGAGATCACCAGATCGATCACCAGGAACGGCAGGTAGATACGGAAGCCCAGCAGGAACGCGGTCTTGAGTTCGCTCAGCATGAACGCTGGCATCAGTGTGAGCATGTCCACATCGGCCCGGGTCAGCTTCTCCGGCTCGGAGGTGTCGATGCCGCGGTGGTTCAGGATCATGTAGACGCTCGACCAGTTGTCCGCGGCGTCGATCTGGGCAAACATGAAGTCACGCAGCGGCTGCTTCGCGTTGGTCCATAGCTGAGTCGCGTCCGGTGCCGTGCCGGTTTGGTACGGCACAATCGCTTCCTTGTGGATGCGGTCAAACGTCGGCGCCATCACAAGAAACGTCATGAACAGCGAGAGCGCGAGCGTGACCTGTGCCGGCGGCAGCGACTGCGTGCCCAGCGCCTGCTTCAGCAGGCTCAGCACGATCAGGAACCGCACGAAGCACGTGCACATGATCATGATCGACGGCGCCAGACTCAGCACCGTCAGCAAGACCATCACATTCAGCGCGCCCGACAGCCCGCCCTTGAACCCCGGCACGCTCTCCGCGGCGGACTCCAGCACCGTCATGGGGTTCATGTCCTGCAGCGCAAGCGGCCCCGCCTCACCGGCCATTGCCGCGGGAGGCCCGTCCATCACTTGCGCAAAGGCAGCCGTCGGCAGAAGCAGGACCGCGATCGCCGCCAGCACCGCGATGAGCATTTTCACGCCGCACCCCCGTTCCCGCCCGCAAGCCGCATGGCGACCCGCGGCGAAAC
>CAYZFW010000250.1:0-5017 GCA_964477615.1 uncultured Phycisphaeraceae bacterium
CTTTGAGATTTGGTCTCGCGCCGGCGTTGATGATTTTGAAATCGCATTCCTTCCGCCGGGTCATGGCTCACGCACAGCAGCGCCGCCCCGCTCGCCCGGCACGCCTCGCGGATCAGCGCAATCGCCCCCGCCGCGTTTTCCGGGTCCAGGCTCGCCGTGGGTTCATCGGCAAGCACCAGTGCGGGAGAGCCGCCCCCCGCCGCCACCGCACGCGCCACCGCCACACGCTGCTGCTGACCCACGCTCAACCGGTCCACCTCGGCGTCCACACGCTCGATCCCCAGCCGCGTCAGAAGTTCCACCGCCCGCGCACGGTGCTCCTTCGGCGGCACCGCCGAGAACATCAGCGCCGCCATCACGTTCTCCGCCGCGCTGAAGCCGTGCAGCAGGTTGAAGGTCTGGAAGATCATCCCGATGTTCCGCCCGCGGAACAGGTCGCGCTCCGCCCCGCGCAGCGTGCCCAGGTCCGTCCCCGCGACACGCACCGTGCCCGCCGTGGGCTCCATCAGCCCCGCGACGAGATTCAGCAGCGTGCTCTTGCCCTTGCCCGACCCGGCGGTGAGCACGCACTGCTCCCCCCGCGCCAGCGCAAACGACGCCACGTCCACCACCCAGCCGCCGCCGGAACTCTCGGGGTAACGGAACTTCAGACCCGAAATCTCCAGAGCCGGTGCATCGTTCATGGGGCAGAGCCTATGCCAAAGAAAAGAGGCCGGCACATGGCCGGCCTCTCGATCAATCACTTTTCAAACGACCCCGGCCCTTCAGCACGCGCCGGCGCCGAAGGCGCCGAGGAAGACCGTCAGGTCCGCGACATTCACCAGCCCGTCGCCGTTCAGGTCGCCCCCGGTGCTCGCCGGCACCGAGGTGCCGAACGCGCCGAGGAACACCGTGAGGTCCGCGACGTTGACGACGCCGTCGGCGTTCAGGTCCGCCGCACGCTTCGTGAGCGCCTTGATCGTCGTCACCGCCCCGGGCCCGGTGGCCAGAGCACGCGACAGCGTGACCTTCCCCAGCGCGGCGTCGTAGGTGTACGGGATGTCGACGCCGTTGGCCTGCACCGCGCACACGCCGCTGCCCGCGGGCACACGCAGCACAAGATCGACCGTCATCGCGCCGCCCACCACGTTGGTGATGGCGGCGGTGCTGCCGCGGTTGTCCTCGCTTGCAACGACATTGAACCGCCCCGTGCCGACGCGCAGGCTGTTGAAGGTCATGCTCGGCCAGCCGCTGGGAAGTTTGGGCGCAATCGCGAACCGGTTCTGCGCCGCCATCGGCTCGTAATCAATGAGAGCCATCACCGCGTCGACAAACGTCGACATTGACTCCCAGGCGTTCGGCCACGCCGTCTGCAGGCGGAAGTCCGTCTGGCCGGGGTACAGCAGGCTCGACGCGGGGGCGATCTGCTCCGCGCCCAGGCCCACCGGGCCGAGCTTCTGGATGCTCAGGTCCAGCCGCAGCTTGTGGTTGTCGATGTCGCCCTTGCCCGGCGTGAAATCCGCCCGCTCGGCGTACGCCAGCCCGTACCACACCGTGCTGAGGAACCACGGGTTGCCCGTGGGCTGACCCAGATTGCACTGCGGGTTGCCCAGCCAGTACGTGTCGCACCAGTAGCGGTCCAGCAGGTTCTGGAACTGCCCGCTGAAGTTCATCAGCGGCTTGTTGTTGCCGAAGCGGTCGTTCGCGACGCCGTTGATGCGGTCCAGCACCAGCGAAGCGCGGGCCGACGTGGGCGAGTGCGTCTGGAAGGGGTAGATGATGCCCAGCTGTGAAATGTCGGTGTTTTCGCCGTTCCAATCGAGGCGTGAATCCACGCCGCTCTGGATCGTGCTCGCGCGTCCGTTGAAGAGGTTCACATCGTTCGGCAGGTTCAGCACGCCCGCGATGTTCGCGGCGTCGCGGAGACCGCGCACGACGTTCGCGTTCGAATAGATGAAGACGTCGAACTGGTCCTCCCAGATGTTGTTGGCGTACATCAGATTCACCCCCTCCTCGAAGCGGAGGCGGTTGTCCAGCGCCGAGTCTTCCGACATCGCCAGACCGGATTCGTACACGGTGAGGTAGTAGTCCTGCAGGAATGACTGGTCGCCCTCGATCTTGTACTGCCACCAGATGCCCCAGGGGAACACAGCCGTCTCATCGACCTGCGGCGCCGTCCACACGCGGTAGCCGTCGGTGGTGTATTTCTGGTACCAGAAGGCCCGCCCGGTGTAGCCCGTGCTGAAGGTCTGCGTCCCGCGGAAGCAGATGTCACGCAGGAAGCGGTACACCTCACGCGCCTCGGCGGTGTGACCCGTCCGCGCCAGCGTGATCGCCCCGTACACCGCGTCACGCGGCCACACAAACGGGTACGCGCCGTTGTGGTAGCCCGCGATCAGGCCGCCGTTCTTCTCATCCAGGTGCAGCGCCGTTGCCAGCAGCCCGCGGTCAAACAGCGTCTCCCACGAGGTCTCCGGCAGGTCCACCGTCACGCCCGAGTTCAGCCAGTCCGTCCAGTACGAATCCGTTGTCGTCTGAACCGAAGCCATCGACGTGGCCTGGAACCAGTCGATCGGCCCGTCCATCTGGAATGCGTACGTCCCCGCCGCGCCCGCGAAGTTGTCGAACCCGCCGACAAACGCGATGTTCACCTCGCGCGTCTCGCCGGGATTCAAGGACACCTTCGCGCCGATCCAGCCCTTGTCGCTGTCGTTCGAGGTGTCCCGCGAGAAGTCCACCGCGGGCGACCCCGAGGCCGAACCCAGCGACGAGCACACCTTCATCGAAGCGCCGAGGTAGAGCGACACGTTCTTGTCGTAGTTCGGGAACGTGGTCGGGTTGTACTCGCCGACGTTTCCCGCCAGACGCTGCGTGTTGTCGAACGCCACCAGCGCGCCGCGGGCGGGGTCGGTGAACAGCCCGTCGAAGTTATCACCGCCGTTGAGCGCCGGGTCGTAGTAGAAGTAGACGTTGACGTCCTCGGCGGAAGCGCCGTTGTTCGTCAGGATCAGCCGCTTGACATAAATGCCCTTGTTCGGCTGCCCGCCGTCGGTGTTCGGGAACGTGATCCCCTTGGGCGAGAAGTCGATCTGCTGCACGGTGATGTTGTTCCCGCCCGCGACCAGCCGCTGCGTCGTCTGCACCGTGTTGGTCCCGGGAATGTACTGCTGGGCGATGTCGGTGAAGTCCGAGCCGGTCTGGTTCGTCAGCCAGTAGGTCTTGTCATCGACGCGGATGCCCGCGAACGCCTGGTTTAGATTCATCTGCCCGCGGAATCCCAGCGGCAGCCCGGGCGGGAAGGTGTCGTCACCGTCCACGTACCCCTCGTTCTTGGTCGAGACCCCCTGCACCGCACCCGCCGAGGGGTAGTAGATGTCGTACACCGACCCGTTCTGGTCGATCTGCACGTTGATGTTGTTGTTGCCGACGATCGCCTCTTCCTTCCACGTCCACACCGGCGGGTAGCCCACCGTGTGATTCACAAACGCGCTGCCCTGTCCCGGCCACGCCAGTTTGTTCGTCCACGTGAAGACGGTCCCGGCCCCGCCCCCGACAAAGACCTCCGGCCCGTCGTTATCACGGGCCGCGACGCGGTACTTGATGACGCGCCCGTAGACGCGCGTGTCCAGCGACTGCGCCGACGCCGGGAACGCCGCACGCCACCAGTCGTCGTTGCCGCCGAAGCCGTTGGGCTCGTTGCGGACAAAGCTGATGCCCCCACCGCCGCTGTTCAGCACGCTGGTCGACGCGTTGCCCGCGCTGCCGTTCGAACCCACGGGGTCCGAGCCGTCGAGCGTGTAATAGATGGTCACAAAGTTGTAGGTAAACGAAGGCCCGACCTTCACCCACAGGTCCACCGCCTCGTCCTCCCGCGGCAGTTCCGGCTCCCGTGCCGTCACCCCCGACGGCTCGCCGAACACCTGGGACGCAGGCGAGTGGGCGATGAACGCCGGGTCCGCGATCGCGGCCCCCGAAACAACGGCGAGAGCACCGAGGGCGACGAGCGCCCGCGCCTGACGACAGGTGTTGTTGAGCATGAACGTGCGGTCCTGAAGTGGTTCAAACGGGGTTCCACCCCGCCTATGGTAAATCGCTTTACCAAGATACTGGACGCACAGACGAAGTCAATGTGTTTCTCTGGCCTACGAAAACAAGTTTGGGACACGAAATCGCCTTATCGAAGACGGAGAATGCCGACCACCGCCCAAACAGGCGTCCCCCGCCCCAGCGCAATCCGCATTTGGAACCCCATTCATCGCGAATTCGTGGACCAACACAGGTTATCGCTCGCGGATTCGATCCTCGCGCTTCAGTCGCCCCCTTTGGCCGTCGATTTTCTCGGCACCATCCGGAAAAAGACGGGCAGAAAGGGCCGGCGTGGCCCGGACCCGTTTCCGGAAGGCCCCTTCGAACCTCACGGTTCGCAAGAGGCCAGGGGCGAGGACGCCCCCGGTTCCCCCGCTGGGGAACCGCCCCCCAAAGGCAAGGACGCCGACAGGGGCGGGACAGAGAGAGACAAGGTTCACGGAGGATCACACCATGAGTCGCATCAACACCAACGTCGCTTCGCAGATCGCACAGCGCGTGCTGACGAGCAACAAGAACTCGCTCAACACCAGCCTCGAACGCCTGAGCACCGGCCTCCGCATCAACCGCGGCAAGGACGACCCCGCCGGCCTCATCGCCTCGGAGAATCTCCGGGCCGAGAAGGCGGCGCTCACCAAGGCCATCACCAACGCCGAGCGCGCCGATCAGGTCGTCAACATCGCCGAAGGCGGTCTTGATGAAATCGGCAATCTCCTCAACGAGGTGCAGGCCCTGGTGACCGAGACCGCCAACGGCGCCGGCCTCTCCGCCGAGGAACGCAGCGCCAACCAGCTCAAGCTGGACAGCATCCTGCAGACCATCGACCGCGTCGCGGGCGCCACCAACTTCCAGGGCAACCGCCTGCTCAACGGCAACTTCGCCTTCGCCTCCGACCAGGTCAACACCGACGTCACCTCCTTCAAGGTCAACGGTGCCAAGCTCGCCTTCGGCG
>CAYZFW010000251.1:0-5005 GCA_964477615.1 uncultured Phycisphaeraceae bacterium
CGCCGGCATCGACATCGTCGACCGCGCCGTCTCCGCCCCCATCAAGCAGATCGCCACCAACTGCGGCCTCGACGGCAGCGTCATCGCCCACACCGTCGAAGCCAACGACACCACCAACTACGGCTACAACGCCCTCACCCACGAATACGGCGACCTCGTCAAGATGGGCGTCATCGTCCCCACCAAGGTGGAACGCGTGGCCCTGCAGAACGCCGCGAGCATCGCCGGGCTGCTGCTGACCACGGATGCCGCGATCGTTGAGATCAAGGAGAAAAAGGCGGCGGTTCCTGCTGGTGGCGGGATGGATGATATGGATTATTGATGATGTGAAAACAGTCCTGAGAAAAGTACTTCCGCGAATCCTCGAGCCGTAACCGGTTCGAGGATTATTCCAAGACCTTCAGCATGCAACTTACCGCAGTACAAATCTGCAACTATAAGAGCTTTGGGCCTGATCCAGAGCTCGTTGCACTTGGTCTCACCACGACAATCATTGGCAAGAACAATGTAGGAAAGTCGAACATTATCGATGCGATTCGACTGTGCTGGGACAGCTTGGCCCGGTGGCCTGATCAGCAATCGACCAAGTCCATTCCAAGCCACGATGCTTTTCAAGTCGAGGATTCTGGGCCCGTAGCGCCGTGTTCTATTGCAGTTGAAGTCCTGGCTTCGAAGAGGGAGATCGAACAGTCAGCGTTATCAGTTGGATTAGATGACAACGAGCGGGAGTTGGTTCACCGCCTGTTCGCATCTCATCCATTCTGGGTATCGCTGAAAGGAAGCGCGGAAAACCCGTTGCAGCTGTCGGTTCGCATGCAGTGGAATCAGATTCAAGCCATCGAAGGTATACCCGAAGCTTGGTCCGATGCAATCCATGCGCGAGACATGTGGCGAGCGCGATGCGGACCGTTCATGAAAGCGCTCGCCAAAGTGATTGCCCCCAAACTATTGACGATTGGCGGGCGGACCCAAGATGAACGGAAGGCACCGGATCTGCAAGCCGATCTAGCCCTGTGGCAAAGCCCACCAGTGAATGCGCGTCTGCAGCGTGCTACGCTCAACAAGTTTGAGCGATTGTTCGCTGCTATCTCGGGCCTAGATGGTGCGCGCTTTTGCACTCCAAAAGATGGTAGCGTTGTACTGGAGTGGTCGGACAAGTACTTGGCTATATCTAGTTACGGAGACGGAACTAGAAAGGCGATCTCGCTAGCCCACCTCATTGTTTCGAGCCGGCCCGACGTCATCCTTCTTGAAGAACCTGAATCTAGTATGCATCCCGACGCGGTTAGGAGGGTGATCGCCGCCATGTCAAACGAAGTAAAGGCACAGACCATAATGACCACTCATTCTCCTGTGTGTATTGATGCTTCAAAGGCCACGGTCATTGTCCATGTGAGGCATAATGGTGTAAGGACGTTCACCGAGCAGGTTTCTGAATTGGATCAGGTGTACGCAGTGCTGGACGATTTGGACGTTCGTCCCAGTGACCTGCTTCAAGCTAATGTGGTAATCTGGGTCGAGGGTCCTTCGGATAGAATATTAATCAGAAAGTGGCTAGAGCTTGCTGGCGCATCCTTCACTGAAGGCGTTCAGTATCATTGCTCCTACTATGCGGGCGCGATGCGGGCTCATTATGGTTGTAGCGAGCAAGATCCGCGATTGATCAATATGCTTCGACTGGGGCGGAACATTTGCGTAGTCGCTGACAGCGATGCGGATAAAGTTGGCGATGTGCTCGACGACCACAAGCAGCGACTTGCCCAAGCGTGCAGCGAGCGGGGAGGCTGTGCATGGACGACCGCGGGCAGAGAGATTGAGAATTACTTGCCAGCAGAGCTAGTCGGGCGAACGCTATCGCGACTTACTGGTGGCGTTGTGGCTGCGTTTGGCTGCGATCAGTTTGCGGATTTTGGGTTGGAAATGAAGAAGTTGAAGGAGCGCCTTCCGCACGGGTGCAAGTGGATCGCCGACTACGACAAAGACAAGACAAGGTTTATCGGTGAGCTAGTTGTTGACATGGTGCCCAACGACTTGCGGATATTGGATTTGGAAGCCAGAGTTGGTGAGTTGATCGATTTCATCGGTAAGCACAATTGCCAGCCGTGGCAAATCGTTCAACATCGTGCGAGTGCATTACGACCTTGAGTCGGCCAGGTGCCCCTACGGCCCTGACCCGTGCCACGATGGGCCGTCTTCGGGGGGCAGCCCGTCGTGTCTGGTGTCGTGGGTGACGTTTCGCCGTTCGGCACGACGCTCGGCTCGGAATCCGAGCATCGTGGCACGGTGTCGGCGGGTCGCGTGGTCAAGTCCTCTTGGTGATGCTCCGGCGCACGGGCGGGTCGCACTGGCTTGAAGACAGGTCAGTGGCACGATCGGCGGCGGCGTGCGGCGAGCAGGGTGCTGAGACTCAGGAGGGCCGCGGCGGGTGGCGTGGTTCCCAATCCGGGTGGCATGCTTCCGCTCTGGGAAGCATGCTCTTGCAACTGAGATGGACCACAGCCCCGCATGCTTCTCAGGGCAGAAGCATGCCACCCGATCATCGTCACACCGTTTGCGGTCGTTCCAGAGGGATCGTGATGCCCAAGCCCCGCTCAAAGCCAGCACGAGTGTCCTCACCCCGCGACCCGGCAACAGTCGCCGAGGTCCGCACGATCCGAGCCAAGATGTGGCGGGACGCGGGCGGCACATTGGACGGCCTCATCAAACTCGCCCAGTCGGAAGCCGCCGGGATCGGCCTTCGGAAGGCTGCGACGAAGCGCCGTAAGCGTGCCGCGTGAGTCTCGGCGTCTGGCATGGTCAAGTCCTCGTGGCGATGCTCCGGCGCACCGGCGGTTGGCACTGACCTGAAGACAGGTCAGTGGCACGATCGGCGGCGGCGTGCGGCGAGCAGGGTGGTGAGGCCCAAGAGGGCCGCGGTGGTCGGGGTGGGGACGAAGCTGACGGCGAAGTTGTCGTTGAGGCCGCGGTTGGTGTAGGTGACGCCGCCGCTGCTGGTGCCGTTGCCGGTGAAGAAGCCGAAGCGCATGGGTGCGCCGGCGGCGGAGAAGTCGGGGCCGGGGGTGACGGCGCCGCCGTCGGGGGTGATGAGGAACCAGTCGCCCGCGCCTGGGGTGAAGGTGTAGGTCTGCCAGCTGGGGGTGTTGATGGCGTTGCCGGTGAGGTAGATCACGCCGTCTTGTTCGACGACCGCGCCGATGGCCGAGAGGCCGTCGATGTAGATGGCGTCGATGGAGATGCTGAGGCCCGAGAGTGGGCCGCCGACGGCGGGGTTATAGGTGAAGGCGGTGTAGATGCTGGCGTTGTACGAGCCGCTGGCGTTGGAGCCGGCGGTGTTGGTGGTGAGGCGGGCGGGGCCGTTGTCGCCGGCGCCGCCGGTGAGGACCTGCTGGGCGGAGCCGGTGCCGCCGCCCGGGCCGTAGGGCCTGGAGATGAGGGTCCAATCGGAGTCGGCGAAGGTGCCGTCGGAGACGATCACAGCGGCGTTGGTGGTGGCCGCGGCGAACGAAAGCCCGGCGATGGCGGCCAGCGTGGTGCGAACAGCGGTTGAGGCTTGCATGATGTCTTGATCTCCTCTCGATGGGACGGCGTCCGCCGGGAACGGGGACGCGAACGGATCGGCGGTGTGCGTGACTCCTGCCCTGACGGGAAGGTTTTAGCAGAGCGGCGGTGTGAACACAACAGGTGTGTTGGGGCGACGGTGGTTATGGGACGGGGGATCGGCTTGGGGTTTGCGGCGGGGTGGAAGCAAAGTCGCGCGACGCTTGGCGCTGATGGCGGAGGGAGTCTCCGAGGGCAGAGTGACATCGGTGGCGGACTCGTTGTGGTTTCAAGGGCGCTGCTGCGTCAGTTCCCCCGGGGACCGATCCAGCGGTGGCACCACCGACGCTCGAGCGATCGCGGCCACGCCGGATGCGGTTGACTCGGCGGAGTCGCGGTGTCTCCGTTCGGCGAGGTGGTGGTGGGTGCATCAAGGTCTCTCGGACGGGGCAGTGAGGGCCTGCTGGCACTTTGGGCTGCGCGGTGGTCGGGTTTGAGCGGTGTTGAGCGCTGGCGAGTTTGGGTGGAGGCGTGCGGTGCTGGAGGTGTCTTGGCTGCGTGTGCGAACGTGATGGGTGACGGAATCCGAACCGCGGGGGCGCATGTCCGTATACTCAGACACTTATGGCGAAACGCACGTGGGCGCGGTTCCCCTCCGGGGGGGCGCGGGCGGCCCGAATCCTGAGTCTGATCCTGGCGATGGCAGTGGTCGCCGCGGTGCCTCGTGTTGTTGAGGGGCGGCAGGAGGGGCCGGGTGAGGGGGAGACGGCGGAGTCCGCGGTTGATCCATCGGCGGCGGACATCAACGCGGGGTCGATGACGGCGGGGCCGGACTCGGCGGGGCAGATCATCCCGATTGAGGTTGAGCACTTCGGCGTGGGCGACATGGTCCGGCCGTCGGACTGGTGCGGGCTGAGCCTCATTCTGTCAGACCCGACGAGCGACAAGGCGCGGAATGTGGCGGTGCGGGTGGCGATCCGCGACGACGACGGCGACACGCAGTACGCCACGCGGACGCTGGCGCTGAGCATGGCGACGCGGGTGCGGTCTTGGCTGTATTTCCGTGTGCCGAAGAGCTTTGATCGCAGTTCGGTCATCACCGTGACCGTGCACGAGATCGACGACAACGCGCCGGTGGCGGAAGACGGGAACATCCAGGCGGGGCGGCAGCTTTCGTACGCACGGGTCGCCGCGCGGGGCGTGCTGGGGGGGTTTGGCGGAAGCTCCGATCCGACATACGCGATGATCGGCGTCGTGGGGCGTCGTACGTTCCGGATCGATCAGTACGAGCTGCGCGGGCCAGCCGGTGTATTGCCGACGGCGCATGAGCCGTGCGAGATCGTCTCGGGGATTACGCCGGAATCGCTGCCGGATTCGTGGATTGGTCTCGCGCCGTTCGAGGTGCTGCTGTGGACCGAAGGCGGACCGGAGCAGCTTGAGGACTCGCGTCGGCAATCGGTGCGGGAGT
>CAYZFW010000252.1:0-5001 GCA_964477615.1 uncultured Phycisphaeraceae bacterium
GGCTCGTGACCATCCTCGGGTTCCTCGTCATCACCAACTCCATGAACTTCAGTGACATCTGGGACGGCCTCTCTGCCGGTGTCGGCGTCACCGCATCGGCGTTCTTCCTTGGCGCCGCCGTCACGCACGGGCAGTGGTTCATCGCCTTCACCCTCGCTCTGCTGATCGGCGCACTGCTGGGGTTCCTGGTCTTCAACTTCCCCTGGCCCCGCCGTGCCGGACGGCCTCAGGGAGCCACCATCTTCATGGGCGACGGCGGGTCGCTGGTCGTTGGGTTCCTCCTGGCGTTTCTGACCGTGCGAACGACGTACATCGGCGCGTCAGTGGAGGGGCTTTCGACCGGAGATCTTGCCGCGGAGGTCGGGGCAGTGGGTTGGTACGCCGTGCTGATGCCGATCTGTGTGCTCGCCGTACCGCTGTACGACCTGGTGAGCGTGTGCGCGATCCGGCTTTCGCAGGGCAAGAGCCCGCTCGTGGGTGACCAGCAGCACTTCAGCCACCGCCTCCGCGCCCGCGGGCTCACGGTGCGGCAGACGCTGCTGGTCATCCTCGGCTGCACCGCGCTCACGGGGATCGCCGGTCTCCTGCTCGCCACCGCCTCGCCGCTGCAGGCCGTTCTGCTGGGCGTGCAGACGCTTACGGTGCTTGCGCTCCTCGCGGTGTACGAGCACGCCAGCGCACCGACCGTGGGTGCCACGCGAGAGCGCGAGAACAGTGGGGGGCGCTCGTGAGCGTCAAGACGCCACCGCACCGGCCCGACGCGCCCCGCTTCGAGCGTGCGCTGATTCCGCTGACCCACCTCAGTGCCGCGGCGATCCTCGTCGCCACGCTCATCCGCCTGCTCAGCACCCATTCCCGATTCCCGTGGTGGGAACTCGACCCCTCCCGACAGCCGGTGCCCGAGACCACCCTGCTCCCCTCGCAGGCGCTCACGCTCGACACCATCGTCTGGCTCGCATCGATGCTCGGCGTCGGCGCGTGCGTCATGCTGGGCCGCCCGCTTCGGTGGATCACCGGCCTGCTTGCGCTCATCGGTTGCGCCGGCGCGATGACCACGTCCATCTTCATGGGCGCGCGCGCCGGAACCGGCCCCGACGACGCCGTGCTCGCCTCGGCGTGGTCCAGTGCCATCATCGGCGCGTGGGCGATGTCCCACCTCGCCGCCGACCCCGCGATCCGCCGCCACGTCTTCGCGGTCATCGCCGGGGCCGCGTGGGTGCTCGCGGCGAAGGGGGCTTACCAGGTCTTCATCGAGCACCCCGCGACCGTTGCACACTACAAGGCCAACACCGAGGCCATGCTCGCCGCGCAGGGGATCGAGCCGGGCTCGACCGGGGCCCGCGAGTTCGAGCGACGACTGATGCAGCCCGAGGCGACGGGCTGGGTGGGCATGTCGAACGCGCACGCCTCCATCCTCGCGGCGATGCTCGCGATGACGCTCGCGCTCGCATGGTCGGCATGGAGCGACGTGAGGGCCAAGCGTCTCCCCTCGGGCAGCGCAGGCGTCCTGACCCTCACGGCCGTTGCCGCCGCGGGGGGGCTCGCCATGACGTTCTCCAAGGGCGGCATCGTCGCGGGATTGCTCGCGGTGACGCTGTCAATCTGGGTGGCCCGTCCTCGTGCAGCCTGCCAGTCCCCGGCGGACCAGCGCACGGCCCCGCTGGTCGTACTCGCCCCCGCGCTCCCGCTGCTCGCACTCGCCGCGATCGCACTCCGCGGAGCTCTCGGCGAATCGCTCGGCGAGCGCAGCCTCCTCTTCCGGTCGCAGTACCTCCAGGCCTCGCTGCGGATCATCGCCGACTCGTTCCCCCTCGGCGTCGGCCCCGGCGGCTTCAAGGCCGCGTATGCGCTGCACAAGCCGGCGCTGAGCCCCGAAACCGTTGAGTCGCCGCACTCCATCCTGTTTGATTGGACGGCGTGCCTTGGGGCGTTTGGGGTTGCGTGGTGCGTGCTGTTGTTCACATGGCTTGCGATCGCCGCCAGCAATTCACCAACTGAGAAAGCGCGTGCTACGGCACTGAGCGCGTCTCAGGCCAAAGGCATCGCCTTCTCCCGTAATGGCATGTCAGAACGCGATTCAGATTCGGTTTCGAGTTTTCAATCGTCGTCGGCGGTTTGGCTTCTCGTCCCGATTCTCTCCTGTGCCGTCGCGTGGACGCGGGAAGCCCCGACCGTCGCTCCCGATGAGTGGCTCGTCCGTGCAATCGGCGTGCTCGGATGGCTGGCCACGATTCACACGGCAGGCTCAGTTTCCGCGCATCGTCTGATCGCTGCCTCTCTTCTGGCCGCAGCCGTTGCCCTTGTCACCCATGCCCAGATCGAGCTGACCACCGTTCTGCCCGCAACAGCTGCGACGGTCTTTCTTGTCATCGGACTCGCCGCGGCTCGTAGTGAGTGCCTTGAGCCGCCGTCCTCCGGCAGACGAATCCGTCTCGCGCTGGTGTGCCTCGCCAGCCTGGCACCTATGGGTGCATCCGGCTGGGCCGCGCGGATCAAGGAAACATGGGAGTCCCACTTGCGGGCGGCGGCGGAGCCCGCCGCTGAGTTGGCCGAACTTCGGGTTCAGCTTCAGATGTGGCGGAATGGTCAATCATCAGCGGATGCATTGATCGCCGCACTTCAACGCTCGCTCGGACGCCGGCCGGACTCTCCTGACGCCGCCTCGATCACCCGCGCCTACGCCCTCGCTGCTGAGGCCGCTGCGGAACGCGCGTCGGATTCGCTGCGCCGGGCCGCAGCCGCGCGGATCATGTTCAGCAACCACTCGCGCCCGTTCGAGTCCGAGATCCGACTCCGCGTCGGCGTCGCGCTCGAGGCCGCCGCGCTGGGCGAAACCGAGGTCGCGCGGCGTCAGGCCAGCAGGGCGGACGAAGTCATCTTGGCCGTGGAAACGGACCGCTTTGGCCCGGTAGCGGGGAGAAGATCTGGAAGGGGCCAGGGCCAGTTCGCCGCCTCCGCCGGACCGGCGTATCAGGCCATGGCAAGCATTGATCCTGATCCGAAGTGGCTCGAACTCGCGCTTGCGCGTTGGCGCACCGTCTCTGAACTCGACCCCACTGCCCTCACTCCGGTCCTGCGCCAGATCGACATCCTCACCCAGCTCGACCGCCTCGAAGAGGCCCGCCCGCTCGCCGCCCGCGCCCTCGAACTCAACGCCAACCTGCGTCTGGACCCTCTAAAGCAACTCGGGGACGCCCAGCGCCTCAAGCTCGAGTCCCTCGCCACGGGCCCTCTTGACGCCAAAGGGGGCCACACCGGCGAGCCAAATCCCTGATAATCGTATTGTGTTAGGGTGAAGGGCTGTCCGTCGGTTCATCGGCGGTAAACCGCTCCACTCCGAATCCCCGAAGGCCCTCTTGACGTTTCACGGTTGATCGTTAGTATATTGCTCGCGAATCACCCCTCGATGAGTGCCGCTGGGCTTCTGCCGCCCGGGGCCACCGCAGGAGAGACGGAGCGTTTCCGATGGACACCGAAGCCAGCGATAGCGACGACGACGACATCGCCAAGCCCCGCTAGCCAGGCCGCCCCCGAGTGGACCGAGTTCCATATCAGGGCGCGCGGCCGAAACGACATCCATCGCCACGCCAAGCCCCGCAGCGACGCGGCGCACACGCGAAACCGAGTCAACAACCATCCGCCGCGAGGCGTGACCACCAGGCCCGGAACGTCGAACCCGTTCGACGACTCCCCGACCAGCCCGGCGGTGGCCCCCGCAGCACTCTCCACCGGCAGACCTTCACCGGCGGATCTTCCACCCCCGACACGCACCCCATTTAGGGATCATCACCATGGCCGTCAGCAAAGAACTCCTCCACACCCGCAACATCGGCATCTGCGCCCACATCGACGCCGGCAAGACCACCGTCTCCGAGCGCATCCTGTTCTACACCGGCAAGAACTACAAGCTCGGTGAAGTGCACGAGGGCACCGCGACCATGGACTTCCTCCAGGAAGAGCAGGAACGCGGCATCACCATCCAGTCCGCCGCGACCACCTGCCCGTGGACCAAGGACGGCGTCGAGTACCGCATCAACCTGATCGACACCCCCGGGCACGTCGACTTCACCATCGAAGTCGAGCGCTCGATGCGCGTGCTCGACGGCGCGGTCGCCGTGTTCGACGGCAAGGAAGGCGTCGAGGCGCAGTCCGAGACCGTCTGGCGCCAGGCCGACCGTTACAACGTGCCCCGCCTGTGCTTCATCAACAAGATGGACAAGATCGGCGCCGACTGGGAGTTCAGCTTCAAGTCGATCCGCGAGCGTCTGGGCGCCAACCCCATCGCCATGCAGATCTCCATCGGCACCGGCAACGAGCTCGCCGGCATCATCGACCTCGTGAAGATGAAGGCGTACTACTTCGACGCCTCCACGCAGGGTGCAAAGGTCGAAGAGCGCGAGATCCCAGCCGACATGAAGGACATCTCCGACCTTTACCGCCACGAGCTGGTCGAGGCCGCGACCCACTTCGACGACACCCTGCTCGAGAAGGTGCTGAACGAGCAGCCCCTGACCGAGGCCGAGATCAAGAAGGCCATCCGCATGGGCGTGTGCTCGCGCAAGTGCACCGCCGTGTTCTGCGGCGCCGCCCTCCGCAACATCGGCGTGCAGCTGCTCCTCGACGCCGTCGTCGACTACCTCCCCAGCCCGCTCGACAAGGACAACGTTCAGGGCACCAACCCCAAGGACGCCGAAGAGAAGCGCGACCGCCCCCACAAGGCCGACGCCCCCTTCTCGGCGCTGGTGTTCAAGGTCGTCTCCGACATGCACGGCGACCTGACCTACATGCGCGTCTACTCTGGCAAGATCGCCAAGGGCGAGCGCGTCCTGAACCCCGGCAACGGCAAGCGCGAGATCATCTCCCGCATCTTCGAGATGCACGCGCAGAACCGCATCCCCCTCGAGTCCGTCGAGGCCGGCTCCATCGTCGCCGTCGTGGGCATCAAGGACTCGTTCACCGGTGACACCCTGTGCGACCCCGACCACCCCATCCTGCTCGAGC
>CAYZFW010000253.1:0-4979 GCA_964477615.1 uncultured Phycisphaeraceae bacterium
CCCTCCGTCACATCCCCAACCTCTTCCGCTTCTCCTCCCACTCCGCCTGCTCCCGCTTGTTGTCCGTCGCCAGTTCCTTCTTCCCAGCGCGCAGAGCCTCGATCTCCAGCCGCGTCAGACGCAGCGCGTCCATCTCGTAATCCTTGAACGCCTCCATCGTCACCGGCACGATCGGCGCGATCAGGTCGTGCATCGCCCGCGCGTAGTCCTGGATTTCCTGCTGCGCGTGCGCGTCCATCCGCAAGGACAAAAACCGCAGGATGTTGTGCAAATCACACTTCCAGTACCACTCCGTGTAAATGTTCTGCGGCAGCCCCACCCGCGCCAGCTCCCGCGCCACGCCGCGCTCCGCCAGTGAGAGGTACTGCTTGTAGTTCGCCTCGGCCTTGTCGAGGTAATCGAGAAACTCCTGCGCCGTCGCAAGGTCCATCGGCTCCTCGCCGCCCTGACGGTTGACGCTGCTCTGCTTCCGCACGCTCTCCGGCGTGGGGTGGTAGAAGCGGTCGGTCATCACGCTGTAGCGCCCGCTGTACTCGTTGACGTTCGCCGTGCGGTGCCGGATCCACTGCCGCGCGATGAAGATCGGCATGGCGCAGTGGAACTTGAACTCCACCATCTCAAACGGCGTGGTGTGCCGGTGCCGCAGCAGATACCGCGTGAGCCCGCGGTCCTCGGTGATCTTCTTCGTCCCCTCGCCATACGACACCCGCGCCGCCTGGACAATAGCCGAATCGGCGGCCGATCCAACAACAACCAACCGCGGCATCACGTCAATGAGCGCGACAAAGCCGTGATCGTGAATGTCGATCTGCCAGCGCTGGCAGCCGTCCATGAGGTCGATCACCTCTTTATCAAACGGGACCCTGCGGATCCGTTCTGCCGACACGGGTTTCGCCTCAGCATGGGCAGCGGGATTGATGCCTGATTCTGCGCTAGAAGTCATGATCTCCTCCATGAAGCCAGGTGCCATAGCGAATGCCATCATCATTCAGAATAGAGACCGATGCCGAAAGACGCTCAGCGACCGCGGACAACTCCAACTCGATGTTGGTCCAATCCGCCGCCTCCGAGCGGTCCGGCTCAATTCGCCGGATCACCGCGTCAATCGCCTTGATCGCAGGGTTCACCGTGTCCTGAGCCAAGGACATGCCCCAAGCCCAAGTCGGGTCCGTCATGAGCGAGCCGAGGGACATCACTTCATGGAGGGTGGCTCTGATTTCCAGCAGGTCCGGCATGCGTACCCCACCGGTCGCCAAACCGTCGACCAAGTGCCGCAAATGATGTATCAATCTCGCCAACTGGCCAGTCTCATATAGACGCATCGGGTATCGCGCGATGTGCGCGAGCCGAGGATGGCATCTCGCGATCTCATTCGCGGCGGGGATGCGGACACGGACGGTTTCGCTGTTTTCACGCCACGCCGGACAATCCCGAGTCAGGACAACCCGGATGTACTCCTGAAGCCAGAGGAATCTGGCTGTGGGCGCCTCTGTCCCAACCGGGCAGACACAAAGCAAGACTGGAACCACGAATCGCTCCGCGTATCGAAGCAGTTTGATCTGTACGTCAAACGCCCACGAATCATCGTGCGGCAGAGCTTCACGCGTCCCTTTGATCTGGAGCAGGAGAAGGCCCCCGGTTGATCGGCCCGACTCAAAGACCTCAACTTCCATGTCGATGCCGTAGTCCCGGCCGGTCATCTCACGGCAGACCCAGGCCGCAGGAAATGACACAGGCAGGCGTCTGCATGCTTCAGACTCAATCTCGTGCTGTTCAGGGCGCTGTGGCAATGCTGGTATCTGCGCTCGAATCCGTCTCGTTTCGTCTCGAGTGGATACTACGGCACCAGATCGCAAACAAAACAACCATGGTCGCCCCGCTCGACTCTTCAATTTCCGCACAGACACATCGCTGCCGACAACATATCCACACCCTACCTCACCCCCCCCACCTTCCGAACAATCCCCGAAGGCATCAGCAGCGCCAGCCCCCCCGCCACCAGCAGCATCGCCCCGAACGCCACGAACGCCAGATCCAGCCGGTCCTCGCTCACGTTCGACATCGGCTCGGGGAACCCCAGCAGCAGGCCCACGAGCGGCGCGGCCACCGCGGCGATGGCCCAAGAACCCCCCATCATCAAACTGCTCGCCAGCCCGGTCCGGTGCGGCAAGAGCCGCTGCGCCAGCCCGATCGTGATCGGCAAAATCGAACTGAAACCTAGCGACGTCAACGCCGCGCAGATGTACATCGGCCAGAGACCCCAGTGATGCCCCGCGTACCCCGTCAGGGCCGTGAACACCGCGCCGAACACGCTCAGCACGAGGATCGCCCGCTTCTCCGTCCCCGGCTTCACGACCCGCCCCGCGACGATCGCGCCAACACCCATCCCCACCGTCATCGCGACGATGATGTTCCCGCTCAGGTTCGTCGCCGCCGCAGGATCATCCGGAATCCGCCGCTCGGCCCAGATGTTGAACAGCACGTACATCGCGGTGTTGACGATGAAGCGCAGGGCGTTGCCCGCGTACAGCAGCCACACGGCCTTCCACCGCACCCGCGCCTCGTCGGCGGGGATCGAGGCCACCACCGCCGCGTGCCGCGCGTCGCGGTGCGACACGTGCGCTGTGACCCGGTGCAGGATGTAAGCGGTGACAAGCCCCAGCGGGATCAGCCACACCAGCGCCGTCAGCCCGTACGCCGCGTTCAGCCGCGTCGACGCGATCGGCCCAATCACGCTCCCCACCATCCCCGCGGCGAAGAACAAACTCACCGCCAGCGCCCGCCCGTGCGACAGCACCTTCCCACCCAGTTGCCCAGCCTGCGCGCCCGCGATGGGGTGATAGATCCCGTTGCCCACCATCGCCACCGACAGCAGCAGCCACAGCACCCAGAAGTTCGGAGCAAACCCGATGAGACACGAGCACGTGCACGACATCATCAGACCCAGCGGCCCGGCAATCCGCGTGTCGTGCCGGTCGCTCAGCCACGCCGCGAGCGACTGCGGCAGCCCGCTCAGAATCTGGTTGGTCGCGTAGATGATGGCAATCTGCGTCGGCGTGAGTTTCAGGTGACTCGCCAGCGCGATCTGCAGCGACGCGAAGAAAATCGGGTAGATGTCGACCACCACGTGCGACCCGACCACGGTCCAGAACTGCCGCTTGGCAGCCGCGATCCCCGCTCCCGCCTCCGGCTCGGCGTGCGATTCTTCGCACCCCTCGGCAGCGATGGCGGCCTCGCCGGGATACGCGGAACGGGTTTCGGTCGGGGTCGGTGTCATGGGAAGAGGTGAGCGTAGGACCGCGCTCAGGACAAGCCGTGGGCCTTTTCCCGGTCACTCCCAGGATGCCGCCGGCCGTCCCCCTGATCGGATGTAGGGGTTGTCGCGCTGGAACAGGCCCTTCAGACGTCACAAACGGGCCGCCGGTTCGTCCATTTTCATATGGGCGATTGCGTTCCGCCAAGTCGTCTGATAACGTTCACAGGTCGGAAGGCCCCCGCATGGTGTTCGCGGCCGTCTTCCCTCTGGCGGCGTGGCTTCGTTCCGAGCGCCCACCGGAACCAGCGCCACGCTCCCAGTCACTCTTGCGGCTTGGGGCGCGTGCCCCGACCGCGACGCGATGACCCTCCTCCCTGGGACCACGCCATGGCGCGGCGTCGGCCCTCGCGCGGGTGAACGCATGAGCGATCTCGGGGACACCCCAGGCGTGCTCAAGGACGTGCTCGGCACTGTCAAGTGGTTCGACCACAAGAAGGGCTTCGGCTTCATCGTCGGCCCCGAAGGCCAGGACATCTTCGTCCATTACTCACAGATCGAGGGCGAAGGCTTCCGCGTGCTGAAGGACGGCTCGTCGGTGCGCTACGACGCCGAGAACGGGTCGAAAGGCTGGCACGCGTCGCGCGTGGTCCGCGTCGAGGCCGAGGTCAAGACGCGCCCGGTTCAGGGCTTTTCGCGCTCGCCGCGGCGCTGACGCCGCCCGCGCCGTCTGATTCACCCCCCCGCTCGCTCGACCGCTTCCGCCCCATCCACATGGCGCACGTCGCCAGCAGCCGGGCCCGATCAATCGGCTTGGTGGTGTAGTCGTCGCAGCCCGCGGCGATGCACTTCTCGCGGTCGCCCGACATGGCGTGGGCCGTGAGCGCCACGATCGCGCCGGTATAGCCCGCGTCGCGCAGGGCGGTTGTCGCGTCGTAGCCGTCGATCTCGGGCATCTGCATGTCCATCAGGATCAGATCGAATGATTTGCGTTCGCGCTCCGCAGTGAGCGCCCGTTCCACGGCCTTCACGCCATTGTCGACGATCTCCAGCGCCGCGCCGGCCTTGAGCAGATGGAACCGAATCAAACGCTGATTGTCCGGCCCGTCCTCGGCCAGCAGCACACGCCCGCTCAGCTTCCCGATCGACTCGCCGGCACCCGGCCCGATCGGGAGCCGCGAATCGTCCGGGCTGACGCCGGTGACCGCTTCGCCCACCAGCGTGAACTCGAACGTTGAACCCCGCCCCAGCGTCGAGGTGACGGTGACGTCGCCGCCGAGCATCCGCGCCAGCCGACGCGAGATCGCCAGGCCGAGGCCCGTCCCGCCAAACTTCCGGGTTGTGGACGAATCCGCCTGAGCAAACGGCATGAAGAGGCGTTCCATCTGGGCCGAGGTCATGCCCACGCCGTTGTCGATCACCCGCGCACGGACGCGCATTGTGCCTCCGCCCGCGTCCTCGGCGCCGAGCTCCAGCGAAACGCGCCCCTGCGGCGAGAACTTGATCGCGTTGCCCACGAGATTGATCAGCACCTGACGGAATCGCACCGGGTCGGTCCGCACACACGCCGGGAGCGAGGGCTCGATCCGCAGTCCAAGCTGCACACCCGCATCCCGCGCCCGGACACCCATCAGGATCTCAACCTACCGCGCCACCCGCCCCACCCGGCACGGCACGATCTCGACCGACAAGTTCCCCGATTCGATCTTAGAGATGTCGAGGATGT
>CAYZFW010000254.1:0-4955 GCA_964477615.1 uncultured Phycisphaeraceae bacterium
CCGAAAAGCTGATCGATGACGGGGGCGAGATTATCCTGCTCAATGTCGTCGAGGCCGCCGAACGCTCCTGATGCCCGTGGCGCCCGAGGTTTGATCTTTCACCCTCGGCAGGCTTCAATACCCCGTTCAGTCCTCCCCCTCTTTCGCAGGACGCGATCGGAGCCCCATGCACACTCCTCTCACGACGCTCGCCCTGTTCAGCATGCCCGGCGGCTGGGAGTGGATCATCATCCTCGTCATCGGTCTGCTCCTCTTCGGACGCCGGCTCCCGGAGATCGGCCGCTCCATCGGCAAGACCATCGTCGAGTTCAAGAAGGGCATGGCCGACATCGATAACGAGACCAGCGCCGCCGCGGCACGTTCCGCGCCGGCGCAGGCGTCCAGCGCCTCGGCGGGTGATCTGCCCGCGGGCACGCCGCAGGCCGCCGACCGCCGCGTCTCGACCCACGACGCCGTCGAGCGTTGAGCATCAGCACGCTTGATTCGCTTTTTCAGCGAGCGCGCGTCACCCGGCCCCCGACCAATGATCGGTCCTCCACATGCAGTGCGTCAACTGCGGCAAACCCCTGGCACCCCAGGTCCCTGAGGCCTGTCCTCACTGCGCCATCCCCATCGTGATGCGTGAGAAGGTGCAAAGCGGCGACGGCGGCGTCCGGCTGATCATCCCGGTGGGGCGCAGCGGGCTGTCCATCGCGGCGGGCTACGCGGGGCTGCTGTGTCTGGTCATCGTGCCCGGACCACTGGCGCTGATGCTGGGCATCCTCGCGCTCATGGACTTCCGCAAGCACCCGGAAAAATACGGGCGCGGGCGCGCGTGGTTCGGCGTGATTGCCGGGGCGATTGCAACAATCCTGCTGGGCGTGATCGGCGTGGCCATCTGGACGGACCACCGCTAGCCCATGTGGGTCTCAGGAAACCAGGCGACACACCTTTCGGGCGTCACCCGGCGACGAGTGTTTCTTTTCTCCTCGGGGTGCGAGAGCAAGAGTGGTAGAGCAGCGGTAGAGAAGCGAAGGAGCAGCGAGGGCCGTGGGCCTTTGGCGGCTGCCGGGGGGCGGGTTGGAGTCCTACACGCCGCCGAAGCCGCGTGGGGCACAAAGCCGTTCGGACTCTTCCGTTGTCCCGTGCCGCGAGCCGCGGCGATCCCGAGGGGCGTGAGGCGATACGTGCGGGAGGCTGGGGTCTCTCTTTCCGGCCTGCCGGGCGTGCGAAATCTGGTTTGGTGCGGGCTTAGTCGTTGCCGCCGTTGTTGCTCTTCTCGAGCATCTTGCGGAGGTACTCATTCTCGCGCCGCGTGGCTTCGAGATCAAAGACCATGTATTTGACGCTGAGGCGGAGGTAGTCCAAGGAGTCCTGAAGGTCCTTCATCGTCTTGCGGATCTTGGCCTGGCGCGCCTTGGTCTCCTCGGCGAGCACCTGGAGTTGCTCCTTCTGATCGTGGGGGAGGCCGTCGATCTGGGCGATGAGGTCGCTGAGTTTCTTTTCGAAGTCCTGTTCCGTCATGACTCGTCTCCTCGTCTTGGTGTTGTGGACGCGTCCCGGCCCCCCGGATGGGAGGCGTCGCGGACGAGGGGACAGATGCAACCGCCCGGCCAGCCGGGGCTGCCGGGGCTCGAAACGCCGTGCCAGAGTTGGAGGTCCGGGAAAACCGCCCGCGAAGGAGCGATCCCCGTCACTCGCCCGAGAAAACCGCGTGCGACGGACGCATTGCAGCGCACACCGGGCCTGTGGCCTGTGCGGCGTGATGCGAAATCACCACGCGCCGTGTTGTGTCGGTGCGCGATTGCAACGTTGAACCACGCGCGGGGCGCGGTCCGTCCAACGCACGCCACACATCAGAGGTCCGTGATTGTGGTGCCCGTGTGCCGCCCCGGCGTTATCGCGCATTGAGCCGCCGCAGCGCATCCCGCGCCGCCGACGGTCCGGTGGCGATCAGTTTCTCGGTCGTGATTGGGTCTTTTCGGCGGCCCTCGATCACCAGCGCCTTCAACTGCGTGTCGCGTGCCAGGGCGAACCGCTTGAAGAGATTCTCCAGTTCGTGCCGGTTGAAGCGCATCATCGGGTCTTTCAGCCCGGTCTGGGCGGCGGCCCAATCGATGAGCGCCCCGCCGTGCTCGGAGAAGCGGTAGAGCTTCAGCGTCGCCTCGATGCGTGACTGCAGGGTGTTAAAGGGGTCCCTGGTCGCCTCGGGCAGGCGGGACATGAGTTCTTCGACCGTGCCGTTCTCGAGCTTCGTGAGCCACGTATCGGGCTGGTTCCCGGCGACGGGGGCGGCGGGGTGGGTGTCTTCGCCGACGTGTTCGAGTTCCGCGATGTTGGTGGTGAGGGTCTTCAGCCCGGCGCGGTCGAAGCGGAGGGTGACGCGCTGGCACGGCGTTCCGTCCTGTTCAACCGCCTGCACCGCGGTGACGACCCCGGTTCCCCACTCGGGCTTGTGTGTGTGGACGAGGCGGTCGCCGAACTTGAACGAGGTTTGGGCCATGGGCATGGGGCGTGCGATCTGAGAGCTTGAAACTGGGTCTGATCAGGCCCTGAGCATCCAGGCGGACCGGGATGCTCAGGCGTCATGGAGTGGGTCTCGCTGAGAACCTCACCGAGCGCTCAATCGGGCGCGGCGCACGCGGGAGCGTGCGACCATGAGTCCTGCGTACGAAACCATGACTTCTCAGGCCCTGATTGAGGGCCTCGAAGCGGGCTGCATGAATGGCGGGGGCTCCGGAAGTTCGCGTCCCAATCCGGATGAGGGTGTCCGTGTTTGGTCCCCCTCGGGAAACCGCAGGGCCTCGGAAGGCCCCGGACGCCGGATTCTGATGCCAGAAACGCGGTTGAGCCCGCTCGCTTGAGCCCCCGGTGGGAGCATGATACACTCTTCGGCTCGCCCAATGGGGCGACACCACAGGTCGTGGATAGATTTTTTTGACCCCCAATCAGCCCCCTCCGGGCAGATCGCCACGGCGGCTGGGTTGGGAGACAGGCGGTGGCATCGGGCGCTCGCACCGCGACCCCGCCGGCCACGCCCGTCTTCACGGATTCTGAACGTCAACCCCGAGGCACGAACGCGAATGATCGAAGCCCTGAAGAGCGAAGAGATCGTTGAGAAGGTCGGCGGCCGGTTCAAGCTCTGTGCCCTGATCCAGCGCCGCCTCGCGCAGCTGATGGACGGCGCCCGCCCGCTCGTCGAGCGCCGCGGCCGCACCGATCTCGAGATCGTTATCGAGGAGATCCTTCAGGACAAGATCGAGATCAACCCCGACCGCCCCGAGCCCGCCCGCCCGTCGACGCGCCGCTCGAACTACAACGCGGACTAAGCGGGATTTCACCGCGGAGACGCGGAGTGCGCGGAGAAAGATGTGGTTTGTCTTGAATGACGCCACTCTGAGCGTCTCCGCATGTGCCCGAGTCATCCGAACGAACTGGCACTGCAATGAGCAAACCCGGCGAGCAGCGTGATTCCATCCGCATCCCGCCCGCCGGGAGGCGGATCATTGTCGGTGTCACGGGCGGCATCGCCGCGTACAAGACCTGCACCCTCGTGAGCCGACTGGCCCAGGCCGGCGCGGAAGTCACGGTGCTGATGACCGAGGCGGCGACGAAGTTTGTCGGGCCGATCACGTTCCAGGCACTCTCGGGAAGGCCCGTCTACACCAGCCCGTGGGAGCACGTCGAGTCCGCCGACCCGCAGCACATCTCGCTGGCGAAGGCCGCGGACCTGGCCATCGTCGCACCCTGCACGATGGACACCCTCGCCCGGCTGGTCAACGGGCAAGCCGACGACGTGGTCACGCTCGTCCTCTCGGCGGTGGACCGCACCACAACGCCGGTGCTGCTGGCACCATCGATGAACGGCGCTATGTGGTCGCAGCCGGCGACGCAGCGGAACCTCACCCAGGCCCGCGCCGACGGATACACCATCATCGAGCCCGGCGAAGGCTGGCAGGCGTGCCGAACCGTCGGCACCGGACGCATGGCCGAGCCGGAAGACCTGCTGGCGGCGGTGACGGCGCGGCTGGCTTCGGGGTGATACTCGGCGAGCTGCCCGGTGCCGGGGTACACGTCCTCGTGTGCCCCGATTCTTGGTCAGTCTCGCTCGGGGCACGGCGGGGACGCCGTACCCCGGCACCCGCAGAGTTGAGGCCACCTCGGGCGGCTCCCATCCTACAAACACACCACCGACGCCACCGTCACGTCGTCCGACAGGGCATCGGTCGCCGCGTAATCCAGCACCTGCTGCACCAGCGTCTCGACGTCCTCCTGCGGCGAGTTCGTGCCCGCGAAGCACGCCTCGGCACGGGCGCGGTCGAACTGCTCGCCCACGGGGCTGTTCTGCTCGATCACGCCGTCGCTGCACGTCATCACACGCGTGCCCGGCGTGAAGGGGAACGTCGACGGCGTGTACTCGTATTCCGGCTCGATACCGACGACCAGGTGAGATTCGTACTCCGGGCGTGCGGGCGGGCCGCCGCCGGGGCGGATGAAGAAGTAGCCGTGCCCGGCGTCGACGCACTCGACGCTGCCCGCGCCGGGGTCGAACACCCCCAGCCACAGCGTGATGAACTGCCCCTCGCGGTTGCGCGGCGCGATGTACTTGTTCAGGGATTCCACCGCCTCGCGGGCCGAGGCACCGCCCGAGAGCAGCCCACGCAGGTGCGTCTGCGCCACGGCCATCGTGATCGCCGCCGCTGCCCCCTTGCCCGCGACGTCGCCTAGGAACACACCCACGCGCCCGCCGGGCATCTCGACGGCGTCAAACAGGTCGCCCGAGGCAAAGCGGCCGGGGCGTGACTTGAAGGCATAGGCGATGCGTCCCAGCGTCGCGCTCGAAGCGGGCATGATGAAACTCTGGGCCACGCCCGCCGCCTCGAGCTCGGCCTTCAGTTGCCCCCGCATCCGCTCGACTTCCAGCCGTTTCAGGTTGCCCAGCGCCGTGCCGTACATCCGCGAAAGCGCCTTGCAGA
>CAYZFW010000255.1:0-4900 GCA_964477615.1 uncultured Phycisphaeraceae bacterium
TGGTCACCGCCGACCCGACCACCACCTACGCAAGCAGTGTCGCGCTGTCCGGTACTGCCATCAACCTCGCGGACCACGGTGGTGCCGGTGATGTCGGCGGGCATGAGGTCCGGGGTGAACTGGATGCGCCGGAAGTCCAGCGCCAGCGCCCGCGCGAGGGTGCGCACGAGCAGCGTCTTGCCCAGCCCCGGCACGCCCTCAAGCAGCGCGTTGCCGGCGCAGAAGAGGCACACCAGCACGCCGTCGATGATGTCCGCGTTGCCCACGATCACCCGCCCGATCTGCGATCGCACGGCGTCGTAGTCGCGGCGGAAGGCGTCGATCTCGGCGCGGGCTTGTTCGATGGTGTCTGGCATTGGGGAAGTGCTCGAGTGGTCGAGTGAGGAACCCCAGACTGTATCCGACGGGTCCCCGCCCCGAGTGAGATGTGTTTGGACACGCGGCGAAGCACGCCGCGGTGTTTCGGGGCACTCGACCACTTGACCACCTGACCACTTGACCACTTGACCACTCGACCACTTCCGCGCCCCGCCCCGATCCCACCCACCTACCCTCCTTCTACAACCATGTTCGACTCCACCCTCAACGTCCTGATGATCCTTCTGGGCTTCGGTCTGGTGATCTTCATCCACGAACTCGGGCACTTTCTGGCCGCGCGGTGGGCCGGCGTGCGCGTTCACGCTTTCGCGGTGGGCTTCGGCCCGGCACTGCTGTCGTTCCGCAAGGGGATGGGGGTGCGGGTGGGGTCGAGTGAGATCGAGTACATGACCCGAGTCGCTCAGGCTGGCGGCACGACACCCACCGCCGCGGACGCCTCGGCGACCAACGAACGATTCGCCTCCGGCACGCTCCGCGGCATCTCCCCGACCGAATACCGCCTCAACGCCCTCCCGTTCGGCGGGTACGTCAAGATGCTCGGCCAGGAGGACGCCAACCCAAACGCCACGTCGTCCGCTCCCGATTCCTACGCCGTGAAGCCCGTGTGGAAGCGCATGGTGATCGTCTCGGCGGGCGTGGTGATGAACGTGATCCTCGCGGCGGTGCTGTTTGTCGTCGTCTTCATGGCGGGGATGCGTGAGGTGGCCCCGGTCATCGGCTTCGTTGTGCCCGGCAGCCCCGCCGACGCCGCGGGCCTGAAGGCCGGCGATACCGTGCGCCGCATCAACGACGACGCCGCGGTGACGTTCACCGATCTCCAGATCGCCACCGCCATGGCCAGCCCGGGTGAGTCGGTGCGTCTGCGCGTCGATCGTGCCGGGCAAGGCGTTGATCTCGAAGTCAAGCCCGTCGTCGGCGGCGCGGCCCGGATGATGCAGATCGGCGTCGGACCCGAGACGTCGCTCACCCTCGCCTCACGTCCGGCCCGCCCGTCGGAGCGGCGCGAGGCTCAGGAGGTGATGGAGAAGATCGGCTGGGGCAAGGTGCCGATGGGGTCGCGGCTTTCGGCGATCAGCGGCGTGGAGATTCCGGCGTCCGACAGCGAGACCATCGATCCTCTGCGGAAGGCGGTGGCGGAGTCGGGCGGCTCGCCGCTGAGCCTCACCTTCACCACCGCCAAGGGCGAGACGACGCAGGCGACGCTCACGCCCGAAGCGAAGATGAGCGTGTCGACGACGACGCTGCCCGACGGCACGCCGATGTCTTCGTCCCACGTGCTGGGCCTGTTCCCGCTGCTGCGGGCCACGAACCTCACCCCCGCTGCACGCAGCGCCGGGCTGGTCGAGGGCGACGTGTTCGTGAAAGTCGACGGGCTCGAGTACCCCGACATCGGTGCGGCGGTGGGTGCAATCCGGGCGAAGAAGGGCTCGACGGTGAACCTCACGGTCCGCCGCGGCGAGACGGACGTGGAGTTGAATGTGCCGGTGTCGAGCGAGGGGAGGATCGGGTTCAGCGTGGGCGAAGACCTCGAATCAACCCGCGTCGCGGCGATGTTGTCCGGATGGCAGGACGGCAACGGATGGAACGTGCTCGCCGTCGAGGGCATGAAACCCGGCTCACGCATCGATTCCATCAACGGCAAGCCCGTGTCCACGTTCGCCGACATCAATCGAGTCCTAAAGGACGAACTCAGTGCCGCCTACGCCGTTTGGGCGGGTCCCCATGAACCGCCCGAGGGCATACCGACCCTCGCGATTGAGTTCGCGACGTCTCAGCCCGGCGCGCAGGCACAGCGTGAAACACTCCGCGTGTTCGCCCACGACAAGCAGATCGCGGCAGTGCGCTCGATCCCCTGGTCCATCCCCCTCCAAGCCGAAGCCGTCTTCACCCCCGTCCGCACCACCGTGAAGGCCGCGGACCCGTGGCACGCGCTGGGCATGGGGGTCGCCAAGACCAAGCGTGTGCTGGTGATGACCTATCTCACCTTCGCGCGGCTGTTCCAGGGCACGGTGAAGGTGGAGCACCTGAAGGGGCCGGTGGGGATCACCGATCTGGGCTCGCGGTTTGCAGAGGAGGGGTTCATCTACGTGCTGTTCTTCCTGGGGCTGATCAGCGCGAACCTCGCGGTGGTGAACTTCCTGCCGCTGCCGATCGTCGACGGCGGGCTGTTTCTGATGCTGTGCTACGAGGGTCTCGCCCGCCGCCCGGTGCCGCTGAAGGTGCAAAACGCCGTGACCATTGCCGGGCTGGCCCTGATCGGGACGATGTTCCTGGTGGTGACGTTCAATGATGTGATGAATCTGGTCAGGTAGGCACGAGGCACTGGGCATCAGGCCGAACCCCGAACCCCGACACCCGAACCCCACACGCTGGGTTCGGGTGTCGGGGTTCGGGGTTCGGATTCAGAACGCGTCAATGCCCCACATTCCCTCACCTTCCCGGTCCGAAAAGCCGACGTAGAACGCACTTATGCAGACCTTCATCGACGGCCAGCTGCTGACGACCACCGCCCCGATCTCGACCCTGGGGGCGGCCCTCGCCGCCGTGCGCGAGCGGGCCGGCGACCGGTTGGTGATCGAGGTCGAGGCCGACGGCGTGTCGGTGCCGGGTGAGCACCTCTCGCAGCCGCCCGCGACTAGCCCGTACGCCTCGGTGCTGAAGTTCAAGACCGCCGAAGCCGCCACGCTGCTGCGGGACTCGCTGATGTACGCGTCGACCTCGGTGCGTGAACTGCGACCCCGCCAGATCGCCGCGGCGGAGATGATCCAATCCTCGAAAACCGCCGACGCGATGGTGGCCCTCACCGACGTGCTGGCGTGCTGGGAACAGGCCAAGCAGGTGCTCCAACTCGCCGGCACCCTCGGCGTCACGGCCCCTTCCGGGCTGGGCGACCGCGAGGTGTCCGCCGCGGTGGGTGAGTTGGGGCGGAACCTCGAAGAGATCAAGCGCTGCCTGCGCGACCAGGACTGGTCGGCGCTCTCGGACGCCCTGGCCTACGACATGCCCACCCTGAGCGACCGCTGGGGCACGATGCTGGGCGAACTGGCGGTCAACTGCCGCCCGTCCTGACCCGATCTAGGGGTGGTGGCGCGGGCGTCCTGCCCGCTGTTCCCGTGGCATGCCCGATAAGGCAGGCTTCCCGCCTGCCCCGTCTGACTTGGAGGCTGGTACGATGACCTCGGCGATGCCCGCATGGACACGTTTCGACTCGGGCGATGCCTCCGGCCGGCCTTTCAAGGCCGGCGATCATGCCGCTGGGCAGCATGCAGGCCCGAGTGTTCCCACGATGAGCAAGACGCCGAAACCAGCCGCACGCATCGACAAACTGATGGACCTGGCCGGTCGTGCGCTGGTGGAGACGCACTACTTCGAGGCCGAGACCGTGTGCCTGGAAGCCCTCGAACTCGCGCACGCCGCCGCCGACTACGAGCGCATGGCCCGCATCCTGCTCCCGCTGCAGGAGGCCCGGCGCCAGATCCGGCTGCAGGCGGTCGATTCCGGCAATCTGTTCCTGGTGAACGAGCCCATCCCCGAGGGTCAGAAGATCGAGCCGGGCTGCTATCTCATCACGCCGCCATTGGTGGGCGCCGACGCCCGCGACCTGCACGACCGCGCCACGCGCGAAGAAGTGCCGGTGATGGTGCTGGCCCATGAGCCCCCCGTGCGGACGCTGAAACTCGACCGCCGGCCCGGCGACTGGCCCGTGGTCATGATCGGCCCCATCACGGTCCGCACCTACGTCGCCCCGCCCGACGACGGCGAAGTGACCATGGAGTGGTTCGAGTGGGCGGCGGAGCAGCTCGGCGACAAGGCCATCGCCGAGGTCGACGCCGGCATGGAGCCGGTCGCCCGCGTGAACGATCTCTTCGAACGCCTCCACAGCGTGTCCGACCACGAGAAACTGCACCAGGCTCTGGAGCAGGCGTGCCGTGAGGCGGTGGTCGCGGTGGCCAATGCGCCCGTGAAGCGCACCCGGGCGACCGCGGCGGTTGAAGAGGTCATCGACGAAAGCGACATCGAAGACGGCCTCGCGGCGTAGCCGCGCAGCGCCCGACCCGCGGCCGCGTGCCAATGACCCGGCTTCGGGTCAGTTCCGGGTGTTCAGTGCCTTCGGGTCTGCTCGGATCACCGTTCCCCAGCACCGACCGGAAGTCGGGTCGTTAGTGCGGAGATCGCGCACCATCCATGAAGCCAAGAAAAAACCCAGGTCAAGCCTGGGTTCGATCTTCATGCACTGAGATTGCCGCGGCCGGCTCTCAGCCGCCGGCCTTCTTCTTCTGCGCCGTCTTGAACTCCTCCAGCGACGACTTGAGCTGCTCCTTCATGTCGTCGTCGGCGATGTCCACCGCCTTGGTCTGGACCTCGACGGCCTTATCGAGGTCGCCCTTGACAAAGTAGGCACGGGCGAGGGTGTCCATCACCGCGGGCTCCTTGCCGCCGGCCAGTTCGTTGCCACGGGTTGCGGCATGGCGGCCACCCGCACGCGCCGCGCTGCGTGAGCTTGCGCCTCACCGCCGGCCAG
>CAYZFW010000256.1:0-4897 GCA_964477615.1 uncultured Phycisphaeraceae bacterium
ACACGCAAGGCACCCCGAACAGCCCCAGGAACGTCGTCAGGTCCAGCGTGTTCACCACGCCGTCGTTGTTCAGGTCGCCAACCGTTCCATTCGGCACGACGGTGCCGAATGATCCGAGGAAGATCGTCAGGTCCTGCACGTTGCGCAGCCCGTCGTTGTTCAAATCGCCCAGGCACGCGGGCACGGGGGTGTACGTCCGCACGATCGCCGTGTCGAAGCGCATCGGGATGGCTTGAGGCCCATCGCCGACGATCCCTGTGGAGGTGAAGCTGTAGCCGAAGCCGAAGGTGATCGGCGCGCCGTTGACGCTGAAGTCTGGGTGCGAGTTGAAGTCGATGCCGGGCATGGTGTACTCGACGAAGTCGTTCGCCACGCGCCCCGAGGTCATCCGCACCAGGTCGGGTTCGTTGAAGACGAACCCGAAGAAGGTGTCTTCGGGCGCGAGATTACTGAGCGTGAACAGACGCCCGCCCTGCCACAGAAAAACGCGCATCCCGCCGAAGTACTGCCCGCCTGCGGCCTGGTTGGCGAACGTCTTCACCGACGCCGAGACGGTGCCGATGGGGCCATCGACCGCGGGGTTGTGGACGAAGGCGTTCAGCATCACCGGGGCGAACAGAACGTTGAACCCCGAGGGGATGTCGATCGTGAGAGCCTGCTCCAGCATCCCGTTGCCGTTGACCTCGATGCGGGATGTCGCGCACGAGCCGACTTGGCCCGGGGAGGTCACACCGCCCAAGAACGCCGGCATCGCCGTCCATGTCCCGGGCCCGAAGTTCGTCTCAATGTGCGTCGTGTCACCCAGCGCGACGGGCGAGCCCGCCAGCATCGCGGCGCACACGGCAACCGAAGCGAGCGCAGAGCGACACACACGAGACGACAAGAAGTTGCTGTTCATGGTCTTTCTCCCAATGCGATCGAACCGCAAGCGTGCCGACGGCACGCCCCAAGCGCGACACCGAGTCACCCCGGCGTCACGCTCAGTCCGAGTATCAAATTCAACAGCACGCCGAGCAAACGAATCGGTCAGATTTTCTCGGCCCCCGTCAGGTCCCCGTTCGGCAATTCGCAGGTTTCGCCGCCGCCAACCACATCAACAGCCCATGACGTGCCACCGTAGGCGTGCCTTCCGAGGGACGACTTCGGTGCTCCGGGCCTTCTTCCCCTGGCGTGCTGCGCGCCGCCCTCACGCCGCCTCTTCGCGAATCTCCCCGCCGCCCTCGTCGGTGCCCCCGACCTGCCCCGCGCTCTCCTCCCGCACCACCAGTTCACCCGATTCATCCTGCACCACCAGCCCCAGCGTGGTCAGCGCCGCGAGCGCGGCCATCTGTTCCGCCTGCTTTTTGCTGTTGGCCCAGCACGTTGGGTAGCGCACGCCCGCGACCTCCACCGCCACCTGAAACGCCTTGGCGTGGTCCGGCCCGTTCTCATCGAGCAGCAGGTACACCGGCTGCGCCGACAGCTGCTGCTGCGCGTGCTGCTGCAAAACGCTCTTGAAGTTCTGCTGGTGCCCGCTCTCCGCCGCCGCGTCGATGTGCGGCCTGATCAGCGGCAACAGGAACGCCCGCGCCCGCTCGATCCCCGCATCGAGGTACAGCGCCCCGATCACGGATTCCAGAACCGCCGCCGAGAGACTGCTGGGAATCGCCGTCCGCGTCTTCATCCCCTTGCCGAGGCTGAGCAGACGATCCAGACCCAGATCACCGGCGATGCGCGCGCACATCCGCCGCGAAACCACCGCCGACTTGATCTTCGTCATCTCCCCTTCGAGCGCCGTGGGGAAGCGGTGGTACAGGTCGTCACACACCACCATGCCCAGCACGGCGTCGCCCAGAAACTCCAGCCGCTCGTTCGACGCCACGCGCGTCGTCGCGATCGACGCGTGCGTCAGCGCAATCACCAGGAGCCCCCGATCGGCGAAGGTGTGCCCCACGATCCGCTCACACTCAGTGATCACATGTTCATCAACCGGCAAAGCGCAGTCCCATCTGTCGCCGCGCGGCTTCCCGAAGGAACCGCCACACGGGGGCCAACAGGCCCGAGGCACGGGCGTCCCCGGCGTGCCCCGTTTTCGCGCACGCGCGAAGATCACAGGCCCAGGCCGGTACGCCAGAATGGTGCCGGACGCGGGGGCGAAATCGCCGGGGGGCCTCACTGGAAGGTCTGGCGGTTCCCGTGACTCAGGAACCCAGACTTCCGGGAGGGGGCGACGAGTTCACCGACGCGGCCGAAGCAGCGGGGCGGACCAACCGCCCACACCTTCACACTATCGTGCAACCACGCCGAGGCAATGAGCAATCCGGGAAATGTCACCCAATAAAAACCCGAACCGAACCGGGCGAAACGGCTGAAAACACTCGCGTATCGCGACCCACCCCAGCACCCCGAGCCCCGGCACTGGCAATCGCCCCGAATCTCTGCTATCCTCTCCCCCCCTCCAAAGCCGGGCCACTCAGGCCACGGACAAGGGGCCGACCCGAAACGAGACCACGCCATGCATTACCCCCACAAGTGCTCCAACCGCAAGCGTAAGCGCCGCATCGGCTTCCGCGCCCGCATGAAGACCAAGTCCGGCCGCGCGCTGATCAACCGCAAGCGCGCCGCGGGCCGCTTCGTGAATAGCGCCGACAAGCGCTGAGCGATCCCGGCCTAAGCCCCGACACATCGTCAACTTCAAAGCCCGCCGATCACCTCGGCGGGTTTTTTGTTGCGCCCTGGATTCGCCGATCGCTCAACCGCGGTACGGCACGGTTGACCGCACCCGCAAGGACACGGCTCTCACTCGAAGAGAACCCCGGTTCACCGCCCGCCTCTACCTCGGTTCGCCCACGGAATTCAGACCTTCGACATCGGGGGCATCGAGTCGAGAGCCACTCTTCAGCGCGGCCTGGTGAGCTCGAATCGCCTCGGACTGCTCATCGGCGAGTTCGGCGATCCGGTCGATGATCTGGTTGAACTCGTTCAGCGTCTCGTCCGGCAGGTCCGCGACAAGCTCGCCATCGGCATCGATGAGAATCCGCCCGAAGTGCTCTGAGTGAATCTCAAGCACTCGCCGTGAGGCCTGTGCCAGTTCGACGCCGATCTGACGAACACGAACGGCCGATGCGCCGTTGACGCTCGCAGAGAAGCCCTTGGTCCAGCTCTCGGCGTATTTCTTACTTGCTCCCTTTTGAATCAGAAGATCCCTTGCCGACGCAACCACTTCGGCGGCATTCGTCTCAACATCGCCGGCCGCTCTCAAGAGCCGATCGACCATCACAATTCGACCCTCGATCAGCTCACGCGTCCCCAAAGTTGAAGCCTCAATAGACCCAGCTTCTTTGAACGCGTGGTACGCCGCCGCGAGTTCATCTCGAACCGGCTTCATTTTCTTAATGAGCTCGCTGCTCACCTGCAAACCGATCCTTCGATCCCCGCTCTGATGCGCCGCTTCGGCGAGAACCCGGTCCCCCAGCGCGTCCGCCTCGGCGTTCGCCGCGTGCAGGTCGCCGCGCATCGCCGCGTCAATCTGGCGGTCGCGTGCCTCGCTCGAGAAGGACCGGACCGCTTCCTCGCGCTCCCCCGCGAGGGTTGACTGCACCCCGATGATGACAAACGAGACCGCCGAAAGCGCCACCATCACACCAAAAGCGATGCTTGCGGCCTTCTTCGATCGCCCCGCGATGCGGAACGCAATCCACGAAACCCCCAAACAAAGTAGTGCATTCTTCCCAATCGCCATGCCGGCATGCACGGCCCGTCCCCAATCGCTGAAGGCCCCGCTGAGACCGAAGAAGACAAGCACGCCGATGAGCATCGCAGCCCACGATGCGACAACGGGCCAGTGCAATGAAAACGCCGCCACGCGTCTGCCCGGATTCTCAACCTGACTGACCTGATCGCCCACAGCACACCTCATTTCCAGATCGATTCCACCTAGAAAAGCGACGACCCGGACGGAGGTCCGCTCGCCGCCGATTTCCCACAAGCCCCACCGGGGCCCCATCTCCAACTGCCAAGAGAGTCGATCTTACCCAGACATTCTTGGACCTTCCCCAATGCGCACCCCCAATCCCCAATCTTCGCCGACAGATTCCCCGCCGAACTCTTGCATTTTCCCCTGTCGGCGTTACGTTGATGTCAGCACTGGGTCATTTGCAGGAGTCCTTATGCCACGTCTGCCTCGCCGCCCCTTCACGGCTACGTTCGCCGCGCTCTCGCCCATCATCGCCTTCGTCTCCTCCCCCTCGCCCGCGGCGAGCGCCCAGATCACGCGCGTCGCCGACGCCGTCACCGGCATCTCCGCCGACGGCACCGCCGTCTCCGGGTTCTCTGTCATCAACGAAGAAATCCAGATCATCCGCTGGACCACCACCCTCGGCGCCCAGCCCCTCGGCCCCGGCGCCGCGTTCGACATCAGCCGCGACGGGTCCGTCCTGGTTGGCGAGCGATTCAACGGAACAACGAGCCGCTCCGTGCGATGGTCCGCGGGCACGGGCGTTGTTGATCTCGGGCAGCTCCCCGGGGCCGCCGCGCAGGGCACGGTGTTCAGCCAGGCCTACGACGTCTCCGCCGACGGCTCGATCGTCGTTGGCTTCGCCGATACCAACGCCACCGCCGGTCCGCCGTACCGCGGCTACCGCTGGACCGCCGACACCGGCATGGTCGCGCTCTTCGATCTCCCCGGCGGCAACATCCTCAGCCAGGCGTCCGCGATCAGCGCCGACGGGCAGACCATCGTGGGATACTCCGACGGAGCCAATGGCACCCGCGCCGTCCGCTGGATCGGGGCCAACTCCGCCGCGCTTGACATGGGCATGCCCATCGGCCGCACCGGCTTCACCGAGGCCACGCACGTCAGTTCCGACGGCTCCGTCGTCGTCGGCGTCTGGGGCAACGGCTTCGAAAACGAAGCCTT
>CAYZFW010000257.1:0-4869 GCA_964477615.1 uncultured Phycisphaeraceae bacterium
GGGCACGTCTCCCCGAAGCGGCCGAGGAAGAAGACGAGGTCTGGGGTGTTGACGACGCCGTCGGTGTTGAAGTCTGCTCGGCAGGCCAGCGGCGGTGGGGCGGCCTCGATCTGGTTGGGCAGCACCATCACCGTGGCGTTGAAGGTGAAGCCCGTGGCGTCGCGGTTGGGGATGATCGCTTCGGGGCCTGCGCGGGGCGTGGGTGTTCCGCCGCGCGAGGGGACCGGGTTGTGCAGGTCGGCGAGGATGGGACGGGCCGGGCGTTCACCCGCGGGGTGAAGCGTGGCGGTCTCCGGGCGCAGGCCGGAGCTGCTGCTCAGGATGCTGATGACGTACTGGTTCTGGTTCACAGGGCCGGCGGTGGAGATGAGAAGATCGTCGCGCCCGTCGGCGTCGAGATCACCGACGGCGAGGCCCGCGGGGTTGCGCGGGATGGTGAAGCCGCCGCTGGCCGGGAGGACCGGCGCGGTGAGGCCTCTTTGGATCGTCACGGTGCCGTCGGTGGTGCCGGTACGGACGGCGACGAGGTCGGCGATGGCGTCGGCGTCGGTCTGGGCGAGATCGATGTCGGTGCAGGCGGCGCCCACCGAGAACTGCTTGCCGTAGTTGAACGTGCCGGCTGAGTAGATGAGTTCGAGGGTGTTGCCGGTCTGGAAATCGGTGACGAAGTAGGTATTGGCCGGCAGGCCGCTCGACGGGCGCGGGACGATGAACTTCTCCCAGCCGCCGCCTGAAACGCTCTTGGAGAACAGGGTGTCAAAGAGGCCCGTGGCCAGGCCCGGGAAGACCCGGGCACCGACGCCGGGCGCGTTGTCGAGCGTGACCGCAATGTCGGTGATGCCGTCGGCGTTGAAGTCGCAGGTGCTGATGGAATTGACGGTGTCGGGGGTGATCTCGGCGGCGAAGAAGGTCTGGATGGTCTCGTAGGGGTTGGTGGGCGGGCGGGTTTCGTCGTACTTGAGGACGACGATCTCGCGCCGGCCGATGAACGCGGCGGCGACGCGGTCGCGTCCGTCGCCCGCGAGGCCGGGCGGGGCGGGCACGGCGGCGACGACGAAGGGGTTGAAGGAGATGCGCCGGGTGATGGGGGCGAGGAGTCTGCCGGAGCCGTCGGCGGCGTTGGGGAAGAGGTGGAGTTCGCCGCGCTGCGTGGAGGCGAAGATGTCGGTGTAGCCGTCGGCGTTGAAATCGCCGGAAGCGACGGAGGTGTAGCCGCCTTGTGTGGGAAGTGAGGTGGAGAATCGCTGGGGGAGGAAGAAATCGCCGGAGCCGGTGTTGAGCAAGGTGACGGCATCGCCGTCGAGGCGGCTGAGGGCGATGATGTCGAGGAAGCCGTCGTCGTTGGTGTCGGTGGCGAGGACGCCCGAGGGCGAGGTGCCGACGGGGAGGTCCGCCTTCGTCGCCCACTGCAGTGGGCCGGTGGAGCGCCAGAGGTTGACGACATCGTTGTCGGAGTTGGTGGCGAGGATCTCGGCGGTGCCGTCTCCGTTGAAGTCGGCGACTGTGATGTTCTTGGTTCCGCTGTCGCCGTCGAGGGTGATGAAGGGGTTGAAGGTGCCGTTGGCGTTGCTGGTGCGGATGAAGATGTCGTTGAAGTTGGAGGCGATGAGGTCGGCATTCCCGTCTTTGTTGACATCGGCGAGGGTGACCTCGAAGAGGCCGGCGGGGAACGTGATGGCGGAGAGGGCGAAGTCGTCGCCCGGCGCGAGCGGTTGGCCGGTCGTGGCGTTCAAGGGGGTAAGGGTTGCGGGCGCGGTGCGGCGGAGGATCGAAACGGTGGAACTGCCGCGGATGACGGCGACCTCGTCGGCTCCGTCACCGTCGATGTCGCCGACGGCGTTGCCGGCGATGGTCGCGCCGGGGATGGTGATGGTGGTGGGGGGGAGGAACACGCCGCCGCCGTTGTTTGGGAAGACCTGGATGAGAGCGTTGTTTGGGTTCTGAAACGTGTTGGAGACGGAGGTGATGTCGGGGCACTGGTCGCCGGTGAGGTCGGTGACTTTGACGCAGTTTTCGCCGAAGGGGCTTCCGCTGATCTCGGCGCAGGGGACAGGGGCGGCGAAGGTGCCGTCTGGCTGCTGAAGGATGCAAGAGAGGAGCTCGAAGTTGGCGACCAGGAGGTCCTCGTCGCCGTCGCAGTCGAGGTCGTCTGTCAGCGCGTCGGTGGTGGGGTCGGGGGTGAAGACAGCGATCTCTGGGATGGGTGTGAAGCCGGCTGCCTGCTTCTCCAGTTTGGACACAGAGCCATCACCAAAGAAGAGTGAGGCGAGAATGAGGCCCTCGGGCGCTGGGCGCTGCAGGTCGACCTGATCGAGCACGCTCGGGTTCGGGGTCCCGCCGGGCTGTCCGTCCCTGTCGATGTCGGCGACGACGGGGTAGGGCGCTGGTGTGGGGGGAGGCGATCCCGCCATCGCGGCATATGACGACGCGAGTAGGAGGGTCATCAACGCGAGCGACGGGGTGAGCGCCGCAGCGTGCGACGCACGCTTCCGAACCGAGGTGTGCGGGCGTGGCGACTTTGGCGAATACAACATGATGGACCTCCGGGGTTCCTGACAGGCTCAATATGAAGATACCCCGGCGGCATTCCCGCTCCAAGGCGAATCATCTCGAATGAACAAGAATCACGAGATTCCCGGTCGTTGTGACCAGTTTTGGGCGCACTTCTCATGATGTTCGTGCGGATCGGGCTTGCGCCGGGTGTTTCAGCACCCTTGCCCGAAGCGTCCGAGGAACGCCGTGAGGTCGGAGGTGTTGATCTGGCCGTCGGCGTTGGCGTCGCCGGCGCTGTTGACCGGGACGGGCTGGCCGAACTGGCCGAGGAAGGTGGTGAGGTCGGCGGTGTTGACGACGCCGTCGCTGTTGAGGTCGCCGGTGCAGCCTGTGGCGCAGGCGGCCGGGGCGCGGATCACGGCGTACTGGAAGCCAGGGAACGCGGATGAGTTCCACGCCGGGGTGTAGTTTGCGCTGGTGGCGGAGTTGAGCCCGGGGAGGTGCTGCGATGAGACCTGCCCGACGGCGCTGGAGATGAACGCCGAGACGCGGATGTGGGAGCACACCGGGGCAGTGAGGCCCAGCGCGGTGTAGGGGATGAACATCTCGAAGCCGCTGGTGGCGGTGAGGGCGTTTGCGGCGGAGGACCCGGTCACGCCGCCTGTGTTGGTGTTGTTAAAGGCGATCTGGATGCCCTCGGCGTTGGTGCCGCCGCTGAGGAAGCCCGAGCCGGAGTTGATGGTGCCGTTGCCGCGGTAGGTCTTGAGCGACGCGCCCTCGAAGAGTTCGAGCTGATCGACATAGAACGTCGAGCCCACGGCGTTGATGAAGAACATCCACACCGGCGCGAAGCCGGGGTCGAAGGCCATGCCTGTGAGATCGGCGAGGCCGGCGGGTGGTGGCGTTTGATCGGCGGTGTACAGGGTGGTCTGTCCGCCGCCGGTGGTATCGATGAGCAGGGCGAGGTTGCCCGCGCCGGGGGCGAGGTTGCCGGGGATGCCGATGAAGAGCCCGGTGTCGGCGTGTCGGACCATGAGGCGGTTGATCTCCACGCCGTCGCCGAAGGAGGTTGGAGAGTTCTGGAGGATGTCGAGGCTGGGGCTGGGGAAATCTGCGGGGATGTTCACGCCGTCCACGAGGCTGACGGGGGGCGGGGGTGGAACGAGGTTCGCCGAGAGGATGCGGAAGCCGAAGGCGGGGATCGTCACGCTGTAGGCGGCGGCGTTGGCGTTGGTGATCGTCGTGGCTGAGGTGCCGGTGACGATGTCGGTGACGAGGGCGGTGCCGGGAGCGCCACCGCTTCCGCCGGGGCGTGAGAATGTGGAGAGGTTGAGCGATGTCGTGACACTGGCGGAGTGCGTGTTGACGAGGCAGATCAGTGTTTGATCTGGTGCGACGCCGCCTGAGGTGGGCGCGTAGCGGCGCAGGAACGACCAGACGCGGGTGCTGGACGAGGGGATGGTGGTGTAATCGCCGCGGCGAAGGGCGACGTTGTTCTTGCGGAGGGTGATGAGGGAGCGGTAGGTCTCGAGGACGCTGGTCGAGACGCCGGTCTGTTCCTGCACGCTGCGCCCGTCGTTGTCGCGGGCGTAGCGGTTGTTGAAGGCGGCGCTGTTGAGGGCCCAGTAGTTGCTCATGGGTGCGCCGGCGACGGCGTTCCACTTCATGGGCTCGCGCATGGGGATGTCGTTGGCGTCGGAGCCGAAGTTGCCCTTGACGCCTTTCATGCCGATCTCGTCGCCGTAGTAGATGACGGGGGCGAAGGGCTGGAGTATGAGCACGGCGGCGGCGGCTTTGTTCTTGTTGATGTTGGAATCGCCGCCGATCACGCTGGAGAGGCGGTCGACGTCGTGGGTGCCGATGACGCCGAGGTAGGTGCCGCGGGTGAGGGTGCGTGCGGCGGCGGTGAGGCCGTCCATCTCGGAGATGAGGGAGGCGTTGGTGGCGTTGGCGAGGCTGGTGCGTGCGGCGAACTGGAATGGGATGGTGAACATCGCGTCGAACTGCGAGAGGAACTCGGTGCCGCGGGTTCCCCAGTCGGCTTGCTCGCCGAAGTTGAAGACGTCGGGCTTGAGCTGCTTGAGGGAGGCGAAGAAGGGGGTCCAGAAGTCGTCGAGGTTGTAGCCCCAGCCGTCGGGGCCGTTGCCGTATTGGACCCAGCAGTGGTCGAAGCGGTAGCCGGCGATGCCGTCGTTGGCGACGCCGTCGTTGTTGGGATCGAGCCACTTGCTTGCCCATGAGGTGACGAGGTTGCGCGCGGCGGGGGTGCGGAGGTCCCAGTGGATGTGCCCGACGCCGCTGCCGTTCCAGGTGTTGTAGAACGAGCCCTGGTACTGGGTGTTGGCGGCGTTGGTAAAGGCGAGCCAGGTGTCGTAC
>CAYZFW010000258.1:0-4061 GCA_964477615.1 uncultured Phycisphaeraceae bacterium
CCAGGCGCGTGACGAGCGCAGGCGTGAGCAGGACGCCGGGATTCATGGCGGCGAGCTCGGCTTCGGTAAGAACGACACGGAGGCGGAGGCAGGCGGGGCCGCCGCCGTTGTTCATGCTTTCGCGGACGTCAACGAAGATCACCTCGCCGATGGGGCTGCTCGGGCTCAGCAGGGTGCCGTCGATGTAGGGCCGGACGCTGGGGTGATGCTCGCACTCGCCGGGGGCGACGAGGACCATCTTGCCGTCGGCGCAGGCGGGGACCGTCAGCAGTTGCGAGTTAAAGAGGTACGACTTCACCGCGTCGGCGACGCTGACGCGCGCCGACGGGACGCGGACGTGGACGAACCGTTCGCCGAGATGCGCCCGGCAGGCGTCGATCAACCGCGCCTCTTCGCCCGGTGCAAAGGCCTCTTCGTGTGAGAACAGCGCGTGCTGGTTGGCCACGGCGATGACGTCGTTGTGGAAGACACCTTGATCGATCGCCGCGGGGTTCTGGCGGACATGAATCGCGGCGTTCATCCCGTGCCGGCGCGCAATCGCCTCGCAGGATTCGAGCGTCTGCCGCGCGGGGTACTTCACCGGCGCAGCGGGAGCAGCGCCGGGCGCCGCCGCCTTCTCGATGCCCTTCCGTCCGTACACGAGCGCTTCGAGCCCCGGTGACTCGTGCGAAGCGGCGAAGCGCATGAAGTTCGCCGCGCCCTCGTCGGCGAAAGCCGGTGTACCGGGGAGCGGGTCGTGGACGGCGAAACGGCGTGCATCGGTGAAGACCGCGCGGAGGGCGCGGGTGGTCGTCGCGGGTTCGAGATGGCGGTGGAAGTGGGTATTGAGGTTCGCCGGGGTGAAGTGGACGCGACCGTCGCGCGTGTCGGCGCTGGGGCTGACGGTGGCGGCGTTGGCGCACCACATGCTCGACGCCGAGCAGACGGCGCTCAGCAACGCCGGGGCCTCGTCGAACGCACGCTTGAGCACCGCCTCGTCCGACCCTTCGAAGCCAAGGGCACGCAGCGCGGGCACGTCGGGCCTCTGCTGCGGCGGCATCACCGCCTGCTTCAGGCCCAGGTCCATCAGACGCTGCATCTTGCGCAGGCCCTGACGCGCCGCGGCTCGGGGGCTGCTGACGCTCCCGGCGTGGATGGTCGCGGCCAGGTTGCCGGGGGCGAGGCCCGCGTAGTTGTGCGTCGGGCCGACGATGGCATCAAAGTTGACTTCGTGGGCGGGCATTCAGAGGGGAGCGTAGCGAGAGGCCGAGCCGGCCGGTATGTGTTTGGGGGGTAACTCGGGCCAGCACGCGCAGAACCCCGACAGCGAGGCACCAGCGCTTTCGCACGATTCACGGATTCTGTGAATTCCCGCGAACTCGATGAGGAAACCCTCCCGTGGATTCCGCAATGTGGGCATGAAGACCTCACTCACCATCTCCCACACCCTTATCGTGACGGCGGCGCTCGCTCTTCTTTCCGGCAGGGCGGCCCACGCCGCGGACGTGCCGGGCATGACGTATGTGCAGGGGGCCGGTGCTGCCTTCGGCAGTCCGGGACCGGGCGGGGCCTCGGGAGGCGGGTACACCCATGGGTGGGCCTTCAGGCCGAACGTCGACGTCACCGTGACCGCGCTGGGTTTCCCCGACACGTTCGCGCCAGGCTTCCTGCTGAACCACACGATCTTCCTGTGGGACGGCGTCACGCAAGAGGTGCTCCGGACGGCCTTGGCTCCTGCGGGGGCCAATCCCGGCGGGACCATGGGGGCCAACGACTTCCGTTACTACAGCGTTGCGCCCATCACGCTCACCGCCGGTCGGACGTATGTGGTTGGCGCGGGGTTCCCCGCCGTGGGCGACCTCCAGCCAAGCGACATGGTCTACGCCTGCTACGCCGCGGCGAGTGTCACGTTTGAGCCGCGGATCACCTGGCTGGATGGCGGGACTTCGGGCGGGCTCAACCGGTTCCCGAACCAGTGGCGCGGAACCGACGCGGCGGGGAGGAATGCTCTGGGCACGTGCAATTTCCTGCTCGCCCCGCCGCCGCCACCATGTGCTGGCGATCTCAACGGCGACCGCGCGGTGAACACGGCCGACCTCGTTGCGTTCCTGGGCCAGTTTGGGCAGACCGCCTCGCCCTCGGGTAGCGGAGCGGACTTTGTCGCCGATGGCGTGGTGAACACGGCGGACCTGGTGTTCTTCCTCGGCAGGTTCGGCGTCGCGTGCCCGTAAGGCACACCCGCGCGTCAGATCAGTCTTGGCAAAATCCTGCGCCGTTCCGCGTCGCCCACAACACGGGCGACGCATTTTCGGTTTCTCTCTGGGAATCTCGCCCATGGCCAACAGGAATTCATCCATCGAACTCATGCTCGCAGCGTTGTTGCTCGCGCCCGCCTCGGTTGCCGTGGCCGCCGACGTGCCCGCGATGACGTACGAGTCGGCCAGTTGGGCGTACGCCAGCGGGCCGGGCCCCGGCGGCGGGTCCGCGGGTGGCTACACCTACGGCTGGAGCTTCACGCCCACGACGAACGTCACCGTGACCGCGCTCGCCGTGGCCGATGCGTTCGAGCCGGGGTTTGCCTTCAACCACAGCATGTTCCTGTGGGACTTCAACCCCAGAGCCGTGCTGCGCAGCGCCTTCGCGCCCGCGGGGGCCGAGCCCGGCGGCGTGATGGGGGCCAACGAGTTCCGCTATTACGCGATCACGCCCATCGAACTTTTCGCGGGGACGACCTATGTCGTGGGCGTGGGGTTCCCCGCCACGTCGAGTTTCTCGAACCCCTACGACCGCTACTACAGCATGGGCACGTCCGATGTCATCACCTTCGACCCGCGGATCACGTGGGTCGACGGGCGCATCTCCGGCGCGCTCAATAGTTTCCCGAACGTGAACTACGGCACGGGTGCCGCGGGCAGGCAGATGCTGGGCCCGTGCAACTTCCTCATCGCGCCACCTCCCCCGCCGCCGGCGTGCGCGGGCGATCTCAACGGCGACCGCGTGGTCAACACCTCCGACCTCGTGACCTTCCTGGGGCGCTTTGGGCAGACGATCAATCCGCCCGGCAACGGCGCTGACTTTGTCGCCGACGGGGTGGTGAACACGGCGGACCTGGTGTTCTTCCTGGGGCGGTTTGGGAGTGTGTGCCCGTGAGGGAGCGGCGTGCGCTGTCGTCGGACACCGAAGTCGTCGGCACGACTTCGGTGCCACGGTGGGGAGCTCAATGCCACCCCGCCGAGATCTTCAGCCGAAGAAGGCACCAAGTGCTGCGGCACCCACAAGCGCCGCAGCCTTGCCCACATTCCCCCACATCTGTTTCCGCTGCGCAGTCTTGGCGCCGCATAGAACAACAGAAACTGCGAGATCAAGAACATTCCCTGCATGATTCTCAAGGAATTGATGGAACGCTTTATGATCGCGCTCGGGATCCTTGCCAGCGTCCGTATAGGCCGACACGATCGCGTACAAAGCGTGCTTCTTGAGATCGGTCACGTTCTCTAGCAGGCTCGGATTCTCCGACACGATGACAGCGAGCTGCGAAGTGGCATCCCTTGCAATCGGATTCATCGTGGCGAGTGCAGCCCGAATTGAAGTGGCGTCTTCGAGGATGATTTGAACTCCTATCTTCGCTCAGATTACCCTCCGTCCCTTGTATTTCAAGAGGGAAAACAGGAATTCGAAGCGCCATTTTCAAGGCTGGAGGGAACTTAATGACGCCGTGCTGTCATCCCGCCAACCGTCGCGCCGTGGGCATGTCGTTCTCCATGACCGGCCGGACTTGCTGAGCGGTCACTGTCACAACGTCGATGGTTTCGCCGCTGAGGGTCATGAACTCGATCTCATAGCCTGCGCCGTGCTGGTGGACATCGACGACCACGCCGACATCGCCGGCTTTGAAGCCGTGGTCCGGAAGGTCGGTGGTCAACACTGCTCGGGTGTGTTCCGGGATGGGTGTCTGCGTGGGGGCCATGTCATGAAATCCTACGCGCGTGGGGGGCGGGGTACGCCGTGACCAGTCGGGGGTTCTGCGAAGGCGGCTTGATATTCCAGACAGTCCGAACGATTGCGACTGAGCCGTCCGGGCA